>NZ_CAMLGT010000305.1 GCF_946479605.1 uncultured Lacibacter sp. | reverse complement strand
ATAAATGTTCACCACCCATTGAAAGTTTCCAGGGTAAAACCGGGATAACCTTGCACAAAACATTTAACGGCAACGCATGAAGAAAACGATCATTGTTTATTGTTTTACCTTTCTATTTTTCAGTTTCGCTTCGGCACAGCCGGTTGATGAACTGGTGAAGCAGGGAGATTTGCTGGAAAAACAATTAAAGGAAGAAGAAGCTTACCAAAAGTTTAAAGAAGCCGTGAAGCATGATCCTGTGCATTTGCATGCACTGGTACGCTGCAGTGAGCTGGCCAGCAGAATTGGCCGGAGGCAGGCTACCAAGGAAAAACAAATGGACTTTTATCAGGCTGCAAAGATCTATGCAGAACGTGCATTAAAAGTAAACCCCAAAGACAGTGAAGCAAATGTGGTGATGTCGCTGGCGTATGCACGTATGTCGTTATTAAAAAGCGGAAAAGAGAAAGTGGAGTATGTGCGTGAAATAAAGAACTATGCAGACAGGGCACTGGTGCACAACCCTAATAATTTTAAAGCCTTGTTTGTGATTGCCCGCTGGCATTATGAAGTGAGCAATCTTGGTGGTGTTGAGCGTGCTGCTGTAAAAGTATTTTATGGCGGCTTGCAAAAAAACTCACTCGACTCAGCAGTTTATTATTATGAAAAAGTAAAGTTGCTCAGCCCGAATTTTATATTGAATTACCTGGAACTTGCAAAAGCATATAACAGGGGGGGAAAGAGAGAAAAAGCTGTTGGGTTGCTGAATCATTTGCTGAGGATGCCCAACACTGCTGCTGACGATGACACTATTAAAACTGAAGCCCGCCAGTTGCTCAAAAGCTGGAAAGCATAGCCTTTCAGGATTTATGGATAGTTTTGCAGCTTAACTACAGCATTTGAGCGACGGAATTTTTTTATTTACGCCACCATTTACACAGTTGAATACGCCGTACCCGGCTACAGCGTATCTCAAAGGATTTCTTAATACAAAAAACATCCCTTCCTTCCAGGCCGATCTTGGTATTGAAGTAACACTGCGTTTGTTTTCAAAAGCAGGATTAACACAATTGTTTGCATCGGTTGAACCGGATAAAATTGTTTCGGAAAATTCACAGCGCATTGTGTTGCTGCAGGATGAATACATCAGCAGTATTGATGACGTGATCTCTTTTCTGCAGGGAAAGAATCCAACACTGGCACACCACATTGCTTCACGGAATTTTTTACCGGAAGCAGGAAGATTTGCTGAGCTTACCGATTTTCACTGGGCATTTGGTGCAATGGGCTTGCAGGATAAAGCCAAACATATTGCGACACTTTATCTTGAAGATCTGTCAGATCTCATAAAAGAATGCATTGATGAACATTTTGGATTCAGCCGGTATGCAGAACGGTTGGGACGAAGCGCAAACAGTTTTGATGAACTGTATGAAGAATTGCAGAAGCCGCTTACACTTGTAGATAAGTTGCTTCTGGCGTTATTGCAAAAACATATTGAAACAACGCAGCCAAAGCTTGTTGCCATATCTGTTCCTTTTCCCGGTAATTTGTTTGCTGCATTCCGCAGTGCACAGTGGATCAGGCAACATTACCCATCGCTGCCTGTTACAATGGGTGGAGGTTTTCCCAATACAGAACTGCGTTCGTTAAAAGATAAACGTGTGTTTGAGTTTTTCAATTTCATTACACTTGATGATGGTGAAGCACCCATTGAACAGTTGTGGAAATATATTCACAACGAAATTGATGTACAGCAGTTGAAACGTACCTTTCTGTTGCAGGATGATGTTGTAACGTATATCAACAACAGCAGTTGCCGGGATTATAAACAAACAGAAACGGGAACACCTGATTACAGTGATCTTTTATTGCACGATTATATTTCTGTGATTGAAGTGGTGAACCCCATGCACAGTTTGTGGAGCGATGGGCGCTGGAACAAACTCACCATGGCGCATGGCTGCTATTGGGGCAAGTGTACCTTCTGCGACATTTCACTCGACTATATAAAACTCTACGAACCCATTGCTGCAAAATTGCTGTGCGACAGGATGGAAGAGATCATTGCTCAAACAGGCAACAATGGTTTTCATTTTGTGGATGAGGCAGCACCACCTGCGTTGATGCGTGCATTGGCATTGGAGATCATTAAACGTAAGCTGGTAGTAAGCTGGTGGACGAATGTGCGGTTTGAAAAAAGTTTTACCCGTGATCTTTGTTTGCTGCTGCGTGCAAGCGGTTGTATTGCTGTAAGTGGTGGGCTGGAAGTAGCAAGTGATCGCTTGCTTTCACTCATCAACAAAGGTGTTACGGTTGCACAGGTTGCAAGAGTAAACAAACATTTTACTGAAGCAGGCATCATGGTCCATGCTTATCTCATGTATGGCTTTCCTACACAAACAGCGCAGGAAACTATTGATTCGTTAGAGATGGTGCGGCAACTATTTAAAACCGGTGTGCTGCAATCTGCCTTCTGGCACCAGTTTGCTATGACGGCCCACAGCCCGGTTGGTATGAATCCCGAACACTTCAACGTAAAGAAAGCAAAGGAAGCGGAGATATTGTTTGCTGATAATGATGTGGAGCATATCGATGAAACAGGCGCCGATCATGACAGCTTTAGTTTTGGATTAAAAAAATCATTGTTCAATTATATGCAGGGCTTGTGTATAGATGATCCTTTGCATAAATGGTTTGATATGAAAGTGCCGAAAACAACCGTAGCGCCTGATCATATCCTGAACGTTTTGAATAATGACGAAGCATTGGCTTTTAAACCTGCTGCTAAAGTTTTATTTCTTGGCAAAGTGTTGAGGAGCGAGGTGATCACGAAATCGAAAAAAGGAGCAAGCTGGGAAGTGATGCAGATCAGTTTTGCAACGAAGAAAGAAACGATTGCCATCAATACCGATCCGCAGAAAGGAGAGTGGCTGCTGCAGCTGTTACCCAAACTTACTATTGGCAATGAACGATCGGTTACCATACAGGAGATAAAAGAGGAATACGAACAACAAGGCTTTGATGATTTTGAATTGTTCTGGGATAACAAACCTGTGAGCACTTTGTATAAAGCAGGGCTGCTGAAATTGTAGTTAGGTATGCCATACCTATAGCTGGTTTTCAAATAATCGCAACATCGCCCGATGGCATACCTATAGCGTACCTGCAAGAAAAAAATGTATTTTAGTGTATCATCCATATTTCGTTCATGAAAAATAATTTCTTACTCCTTTTGTTCATTGTCTTGTTTCTGGGATGCCAGAAAAACAGTGACGAGCAACCACCTGCTACTATTGCCGATCTGAAAGGGAAATGGAAAATTACCGCTACTAAATCAGGGCCTGATTCGTTGAACACACAAGGTTTGTGGGCTGGCATTGATTATGTAAAGCATACCACCGTAAACGAAATTTATTGCGTTAATAACAGTAGTCTTGGTAAATCTTTTCTTTCGCAGGTAAACTGTGCTTATTACGAATCTCCAGGCTCAATTGTTGCTGTTGTGAGTACAGATTGTGCAAGATCAATTTTTATGCGTGACACAGTTTGGATGCAGCTTACAGACTATTCTCTTGTGTTGAAAGATGGCAATGCATTCGACTGGACAGAAGCTTATCTCCATTCAAAATACCTTAATGTTATTAATCAGCAATGCAATTCCATTCAATACATGCCTGAAGCTGCAAGGGATTATACAAGAAACGGCACCTGGACGTTTGATGAAGCCACGCAAACGATCACAGTTAATTTTGTAAATTCAGTTAATCCCTACAATGGTGAAACTCAAAGTAAGTTTAACGTAACAAAGTTCACCGGTAACACAGCCGAAATAAAACTACAAGGTTCTGTAGGCATTGAGTTCAGGTTACAAAAACAATAAAAGGATAAAAAGCTGTTTCGTCATTCCTGTCAGCAATCCATTACCTTCACCTCAATGGAAGTACAATTAGTTCCAACACTTTTCGATTACCACCTTACAGATATTGCAGCGGCTGGTAAAACAGTAAGCAGAGAGGACGCTGAAAAGCTATTTACTTTTTTTCAAAC
>NZ_CAMLGT010000304.1 GCF_946479605.1 uncultured Lacibacter sp. | reverse complement strand
GGGTATGGTATTTTTTGAGATCGGCAACAGGATCCTTTCCATTGCGGGTATCATGGCCAATATCCAGGCAAATGCCCATACGGGGATCAAGACCTTTCACATGATTCCAGGCATCTTCTGCATCAGGATAAAGTTTGATGTCGGGACCATGAATGTGTATGGCATATTTCATATCATACTCCTGCACTTTTTTATTTACATAAGGCAGCAATTCAACATTTGGAACGCCTACGATCAACTTTACACCAACACGCTTGGCATAATCGAATGCACGGTCTACTTCCGCTTCAGTTTTCATATAAATGGGGCCTACTGCATAAGCCGTAACACCCTTTTCCTTCAGCTTGGCATGGAAGGCTGCGATCTGATCGGCCGTACTGTTGAGGGGTAAATGAAAATCTTTCACGCACAGGTAATGCACATCTACCCGTTGCAGGATAGCTAATGCCGTATCAATTCCGAAATTGACAAACGTATAGCCGGCAACTGCCACTTTAAATTTTTCGTTGTTATCGATGGGCGGTTGCGGGTCGGGCCGCTGTTGGGCATTCATCACAAAGCTGTAAAGAAGGGCAACAAGCAAAAGGTAATTTCTCTTCATGTGCTAAAACTAAATAACCATTTGCAAATTGCGGTTGGATTTACAAAACGGGAATGTAATTATTTTCCCAAGCAGTTTCTACAGTTCGGCAACCTCAAACCAGAAACTATAAACCGGAAACCTCAAACTTTTCCTCATCTTTAAAGTAAAATCAAAACAGCCATCGTCTTGCTTAACAAATGAAGGATGGCATGGAGGCAATGGCCCGACAACAAACGATCATATCGGCGGTAAAAGACTACAGCCGGCAACTCTTTGGGTTTATACGCAGCCGTGTAAACAGCAATGAGGATGCCGAGGACATTCTGCAGGATGTTTGGTACCAGTTCAGCAATTTTTCAGGAGTTGATTCGGTGGAGAATGTGGGCGGATGGCTGTACCGTGTTGCCCGTAACCGCATCATCGACAAATCACGCAAAAAGAAAGAAGCCAGACTGGAAGATTACACGTATGAAGATGATGAAGGCATCAGCTTCTTTACTTCCCTGATGCGTAGTCATGATACTGATGCTGAAACACAAACCATGCAACGTATTTTCTGGGACGAATTAATGGCTGCATTACAGGAGTTGCCCGAAAAACAACGAAATGTGTTTGTGTGGAATGAGCTGGAGGAAATGACGCTGCAGGAAATTGCCGACCGTGAAAATGAGAATATCAAAACCATCATCTCCCGTAAACGGTACGCCGTTTTACATTTGCGTGAACGGCTGGAGACATTGTATAACGATCTTACAAACAATTAAACTTTTTAAAGACAATGAGGAACAGGAATAAAAAATGGCTGGCCTTTATACCGGTGCTCATCGTGGCAGCTGTGGCCTTGTTTGGCTGGTTGGTGATGTATTTATGGAATGTGGCCTTGGTACCTGCTGTTAATGGTGTAAATGTGATCAGCTTCTGGCAGGCAGTGGGTATTTTGGCGCTGAGCAAAATCTTATTCAGCGGTTTTTCCGGAAAGAAACACAAAGGCGATCACCAGTGGAAAAGAAAATGGGATAATATGACGGACGAAGAGCGGACACGTTTCAGGCAGGAGTGGTGGAAGCGTTGCGGAAAAATGCCTGATGAAAGCAAGTGGCAAAACGAGATGAAGAGTGAGAATGAACGGCCACAGCAGTAAGGTAACCGGTTATTCAACGCCCCGTGCAGTTTGCACGGGGCGTTTTGTTTGTATAGAGTAAAACGACACGGATAAGCGTCTGTATAACTGTTATTTATTTTTCATTTAAAACAAACAACGATGTATCATCAACATCACGCCGCAAAAGGCGATCATTACGGAAGCAGCAAACGGCACCTGCTTTACCGCTCCATGCAAAGAGCTGCCGTGAACATTTACAAAACAGAAACCAGTTATGAAATGCTGGTATTTGCACCGGGCCGCATCAAGGAACATTTCTCTGTGAGTGTGAAAGGAAACGAATTGACAGTTTCCTATACACCACCAGACGGATTTCCAAAATTCAACTGGGTATTGCGTGAGTACAGCCGTGGAGGTTTTGTACGCACATTCACCTTAGATGAAACCATTGATGCTGCTGCTATCACAGCAAAATATGAAGACGGTGTGCTGCAGGTGAGCCTGCCCGTTATTGCCGGTGCACAAACAAAACAACAGGAGATTAAGATCAGTTAGGTTGGTTTTTGGTTAGAACCTGCTGCCTGGCAGGGGATTTATTAAGTTCAAAGGTGGTTCGTTTATACGGACTGCCTTTCTTTTTTAAAATGCTTCGCCAAACTGCAGGTAAAAACCATTGTTGCCTTTGCCGCTTCCAAAACCATAATCGAAACGGATATGCAGTTTTTCATTTTTGTTTACAGCAAAGCGTACACCTGCACCATAAGAGTATTTCAACTGTTGCAATGAAAGTGTACTGAAGCGTCCGGCCACATCGCCCATACCTGCAAAACCTACTGCACTCAAACGTTTGTACACAGGTACTCTGTACTCTGTCTGCAATCCAATGAAATGATCATCACGGTAACGGCCGCTGAAAAAGCCACGCATACGATCTGCACCACCTAATGAGGCCACACTGCGAATAGGAACATCGGAACCTGTATTGAAAAAACCATAGGCCTGCATTGCCAGTATCTGCTGGCGATAGATGCGTTTGTACCAACGCATATCTGTTACAATATTGGTATAACGATGATCGGAAAGCAGGAGCGATGTGAAGTGTGTTGCCTGTAAAGAAATATAATGTCCACGGTTGGGCCAGAAGGTATTGTTGCGTTTATCCCATGATACACTTAACCCAAGACCTGAAACCTGGTAAGGTTGCCTGCCTGCTACATTCTGTTGATCGAACAAGCCGCCAGTTTTTACATTAATATCCAGCACACGTTGAAAATCATAGATCACACCGGCAAAGAATTTTTGCGCAATCAATCGCTCACCATGTAAATGCACATAAAACTGCCGGAAATCATATTCCTCTTCATTGCTGTCGGGTGTTTGATTGCCCATGCCCCAAAAACGATCAGGAAATGAACTGAAGGAGAAATGACTGTTGAGAATATATTTTTCGCCGGGAAAAAATACCGGGCCGTTAACTGTAAATAAAAATTGTTTGCGTAAGGAATAGCTGCCAAGAAAACGAATAGAAGAAGTGCGTGTGGTACTGTCTTTTTTTCTTGTGGTATAAAATGTATAAGTGCCACCTGCTCCAAACGACCAATCTGTTTCAATGGAACGGGAAACAACCGGTAGTGCCAGCAAATGACTCCTGTTACCGGATGAATCTTTTTTTGTTTGCGCTGAAGTTGTCAGCATAAACAAAAACTGCAAAGCGATCAGCAAAGATTTTTGAACTGTGTTCAACTGCATGTATCAGCTATTTTGTGTCAGTTGAAGAAAAGCTTTGCCGATAAACCTGTTAATATCTGATGACAGCATTGCTTCCTGCGATAGCTCTGCTGCTGCAAGATCGCCTGCTGTACCGTGCAGGTACACGCCCAACACAGCAGCATCTTCAGCACTGTAGCCCTGTGCCAGCAGGCCGGTTAGCATACCTGTTAATACATCACCACTGCCTGCTGTAGCCATGCCAGCATTGCCTGTGTGGTTGAACCATGCATTACCATTGGGGCAGGCAATAAACGTGTGATGACCTTTCAATACAATCACACAATTCAATTCTTCTGCTTTTTGCTGTGCCAGCAACATGCGGTCGAAATCATTTGCTGCTTTTCCAAACAGCCGCTCAAATTCTTTCGGATGAGGAGTAAGGATACACTCTTCATGCAGATGTTTGCTGAGATCTTTTTTAATGGATAGTAAATTGAGTGCATCTGCATCCAGTACAATTGGCTGGTGTGCAGTTTGCAGCAGTTGCACCAGCATGTCGGCGGTTTCTTCGTGCAGGTCAATACCCGGCCCAATACCCAGTGCTTCATAACGCAGAAGGTCACCCGAAACTGTGGT
>NZ_CAMLGT010000303.1 GCF_946479605.1 uncultured Lacibacter sp. | reverse complement strand
ATACTCGTCTGTCAGTTCACCTTTTTTCAACATGGTTGCCCGATCAAGAATGGGAGAGCCACCTTTCAGCAGGTCTTCCAATACATATTTAATGAGTTGTTCGCCAAAGTAACGTGACGCATCACGTGGCAATTCATTTGGCAGATTACCAACAGCCATTACATCAACAGCTCCGTGTGCGTATGCTGCCGTTTTTTGCAGTGTAATTTTATCAACACCATACACCGGATCAGCAATGGTTGAATCGCCGATATTAACAGGTATTGATCCGCCGGTATCGTTGGTTACATCAGCAATGGTTTGAATTTTGAAAGAGGCGTTTCTGAATTCATCCAGTGAAAACAAAGGTGGAATGTTTTTATCCCAATACACACCGTTGAGTAAGATGTCGGTTTGTTTTACAAAAGGAGAGAAGCTGCATTTATATTCTTCCGGATGTTCATGAAAGTTTACACGATTGTAAGTACCGTCATCTTTGCGCTCATACAGATCTCGGCCTTTTAAATGAACATATACCGGGTAATCGTACTGTCGGTGCAGGTAATCAAACGGCTCCACTTCGTTTACACCAAGCAGGTTCATGATCTCCAGCAAGCCATGCGCCACACGGCCACTGCCGGTAACAGCAATTTTTATTTTCGGAAGTTTCAAACCAAAATACGTATGAATGAGCTGGCGATAATCACGCACATCACCCACACGCCCCAGTTTGTAAGTTCCGGTACGGTTGCCATAGGCCATCATGCCATTGTGTGCGCCTACAATGCCTGCAAAAAAACCAAAGCCAATAATACGTTGACCATCTTCATGCGTCAGGCATTCATAGTCGATGAGTGTGATCTGCTTACTCACCATGGCCTGCATCAGCTTACGGTTATGTGCCTGTGCTTTTTTTGTATGCGAAAAGAAGAGATAAGTCTTATCAGCTACAAGTTGCTCTACCGGTACTTCTTTTATGCCAAATAGAATATCGCAACTGCTGATATCTTCTACTACTTCCACACCCGCTGCACGATATTCTTTATCGCTGTAGCATCGGTCGGGTGAGCTTTGCACAAGCACTTTTACATTGTTGTAATGTTTGTGTATCCATTTGCATTGGGTAGGAGTGAGAGCCACACGGTTATCGGCAGGTATTTTTCCTTCCCTGATGGGTCCTATTCTGAGCATACCAATCGTTTGTTGGTTTGCAAGATAAGTGTTCGGCAAAAAAAGGAAAGCATAAAAAATTTCATACGATAGGAAAGATTCTGTAATATTGCACCCCTTTCCGATCAGGATTGGTACCAATAGGCCCGGGTGGCGGAATTGGTAGACGCAGCAGACTCAAAATCTGCCGTTCGCAAGGATGTGAAGGTTCGAGTCCTTTCCCGGGCACATTTTTTTCCCGTCTTCGTCATTGAAGGCGGGTTTTTTATTTTCAGTCATTTCTTGACATATATCAAGTGTTTTTGCAAATGCTTCTTTCTGCATAAAAAAAGCCAGCATCGGTAGCAGTTTTTTATCCTTTTATCAGGTGTTTAAACATTGAAAAGCAAACGCCACTTAACGTTCATCAGTTTTCGCAATCGATGCCGGAGATAAATGAATGATCTTTTGTTTGTATCGAACAATTGTACAAATGAAATCTGTCGTTTTATTCCTTGCAAATGCAATGGAAAATGAAGTACAGTGTTATTTGTTAAATAGTTTTTTAATGACGCAGACTGTTTATTGAAACCGTAACTTTGTAAGCCAATCGTTCGGTCATCATATCGTTAATATTTCTTGCTGAGCGAACAATTTTGCCTTTCGTTTTTTATTCATTTTGTAAATCAATCACCATGCGAAAAGGAATTGCCGAAGCACGTAGCGCCACTATTGAGTTCAACAAAAAAAACCTGGATCAATTACAAAGCAAGGGGTACAAGTTTGTTCAGATCAAAGGCCTTACAGTAGACAAGCATTATGATTATGTGGAGCCTCATTACCTGGTACTGGTACCAATGAAGGAGTTGCCGACAGATCCTTTTAAGCGTGATATTTATGAACCTATTGGCAGCGATCTTTTATATCAATGGGCAAATGAAAAGAACGAATACCCTGAGATCGTGATTGCCAACAATCTCAATTAAATATGGCGACATATTCGCTTAAGACTGTTCAAAAGATTCCCGTTGATATTGATACAGCATGGGAGTTTTTTTCAAATCCTGCCAACCTGCAGGCTATTACACCTGATAATCTTGGGTTTAAGATTTTATCTCAGCATCATGGTGATAAAATGTATCCCGGCCAGATCATCGAATACAAAGTGAGTCCTGTTCTCGGAATCCCTTTGTATTGGATGACGGAGATCACACATGTGAAAGACAAGGAGTTTTTTGTGGATGAACAACGGTTTGGTCCATATCAACTCTGGCATCATCAGCATCATTTCCGTATGATTGAAAGCGGAATTGAAATGACGGACATTGTACATTATCGGCTGCCGCTAGGTTTCCTTGGGAATATTGCAAACAGTTTATTTGTAAAGAAACAGTTGCAACAAATCTTTGAATTCCGGTTTAACGCAGTGGAAAAACGTTTTGGAAAATGGCCTGATAATGTGATGAACAAAGTAGAGTTTTTTAAAGCAGCATAAACGAAAAACCGCTTGCATAAAAGACGATCGGCAGCCATTTGGCTGCCGATCGTCTTTTTATATAGCCTGGTGATTGAAGGGCTGCACCACCATTTCGCTTACCACTGCACTGGTTGGTTGCTGACATAAGAACCAAATGGCTTTTGCTGCTTCTTCAGCCATCACCATTTTATCACGTTGTACACGCAGATCAATGGTATCCCAGAAAGGCGTATCAACGCCGCCAAGGAATAAATTGGTAATGCGTATTTCTGTACGTTTCACTTCTTCACGAATGCTTTGCATCATGCCGTTCAATCCATACTTTGATGCACTGTAAGCTGCTGCTCCCAACATCGGTACTTTGCCCAAAATACCGGGGATATTAATGATCAAGCCTTTCTTTGTTTCTTTCATGTTCGGCAAAAATGCTTTCACCAGCAGGAAAGGTGCATAAAGATTTGTATGAATTGTTTGCATGAACTCATCTTCCGTTAACGTGTCGGATGATTTAATGATGCCCAGCCCGGCTGCATTGACCAATACATCAATGGTTGTGTAGTTTGCAAAGAACTGTTCTTTCAACACTGCGACCTCAGCGGGTTTGCTGATGTCGAGCGCCAGTGTTTTGGATGAAGGTAGATTTAACTCCTGCGCCAATGCCGCCAGTTTCTCGCTGTTACGACCTGCCAGAAATAAATTGGCGCCGCTGCCTGCTAATAATTTCGCCACTCTGCTGCCAATGCCACCTGTTGCGCCAACAATCAATACGTTTCTATTTTTTACTGATTCCATGAAATGAGTTTATGCTTCAACAAAAAAGAAATGCTTTGGTTGAACGATGGCTATAAATAACGTTCACATTTTTTCCAATAGCTGAAAAACGAATTGAAGTAACCGGCAACCTGCGGAAACATCCAGTCACGATTGTCTTTTGTTCCTGTGTAATGTTCAAAGGCCGGATGTTCTTTGGAGATGATGACTGCATTCCCAGTTCGTTGCAATAACTCATCAAACTCGCCAACAAAAAGCTGTATGTCTTCAATATTTCTCGACAGATCGAGAATGAACTGCAACACTTTTTCACTAACCGGGTAATGGACAAAATGCGATGGCTCCAGTAACAGTATTCGGTTGGCATCTTCTTCTTTGCGCCAGTTGGGGTCGAGGTTGTAGGAGTTATAGATCAACACCGGTTTAGACGGATCAATGTTGATAGCAGTTGCTGTTGGCAAGTTGCTGTGTAATGATAATTCAACAGTTTGCTGCAGTGCATCCGGTATCTCCATCTCCGGTAATTCTTCATAACTCTTATCCAAAAATGTTTGGCGTTGATTGCTGTTACAATACTTGTTGATATTTTCCTGGTTGCAGTAATATTTCTTGGATGAGAAAGCTGCTGCAACCCATTGCCAACTGCAGTTATTACTTGCCAGAT
>NZ_CAMLGT010000302.1 GCF_946479605.1 uncultured Lacibacter sp. | reverse complement strand
ACCTCATCAACAGACAAACGCTCCCGTTGCATATCCCTGATCTTGTTGAGATCATTTTCGCAGGCAATGAAAAAAAAGCAGCCTGCTATGAGTGCTGCTGCTTTCTTTACAGGGAAAATATGCTTGCTGAAATTAATCATATTTGCGTTTGATAAACCAGATGTCGCTCAATGAGAAACCAATGGTAAACCTGAAATAGTTTTCACGAAGCAACGCTGTGCGGTTACCACGCTGGCCAAATTCAAAAGCTGTGTTTACAATATTGCTTTTGTTGATCTCCTGGTAAGTAAAACGTTTGATGGGGAAACCCGCACCAAAAGTAATACCGTAGCTTTTCATATTACCATCAATCGTATAAGGTTCAAGGCCATAGTTGAAACCGGCACGGTACATTACCTGGCTCCAGTACGATTTTGAACGGCCGGTAATATCAGGAATAATCTGACCGCCCAGCTTCACCTGCCATCCATCCTGCAGATTGTCTTTGTTACCATCGTAACGGTAATTGCCCCATTTCGACATCACATAATCGGCACCTATACGCAGGCTGCTGTTTCCCTCATGCTCATACATAAATCCAAAACCATAAGTTGAAGGGTAAAGTATGCGTGTTGGAATATTTGATACTTCAGAAACAGAATCAAGCTGCGTGTCACTACCCGATGACTGATCGATCAGGAAGGTTTCAAACAGCTCATCCCTTGTGCCACGCATATTGCTTTCAAGGCTTGTGTATGCACCAAGATGTAATAAGCTGGTCTTTTTGTTTGCCGTGTCAACCTTCAGTTTTATCATGTATTGAACACCCACTTCTGCAAACGGGGCACCAAAACGGTTGCGGATCTTTTTCTGACCGCTGCGGTAACGGCCAATGGCTGTATCGTTAAAGATATTCACTCTTGTTGTGTAATCGGCTGTACCAAAACGGTAACCACCATTTACGCCAATGCTGAAATTTTTAATACCAATGGCTGTACCAAGAAAAGCCTGGTAGCTGCCGCCCGTTCCTTCGTACAATGTAACAGTACTATCACCCGATGGCATACGGCCACCCGATTGAATATTGTAACTCACTTTGGTTGCCGGGCGTAAACCAAACGCCACACCCCAATCAACTTTTGATTTGGTGGGTTTTACCTGGAAACCGGCTGCGAGGTAAGGAATATAAGCGTTGTTTGATGTATAGGAATTACCCTTGTTATTGCTGAGTTTGCGGCTGTTGACATCAATACCAATATCAAGAATAGAACGCTGCAAGCCAAACCTGCGGTACGAAGCCGGGTTAATAAAGTTGATGGTTTGGAAGTCGTTGTAGGCAGCACCAATATGGCCCATACCCCTGTTGGCAACATTCCCGGTAGGCACAATATCGCCTAAACCGTAACGGCTCCAGGGAGAATTATCCTGTGAAAATGTGGAAGAAATAATTGATAACGATAGCACGAACACCAACGAAACACGCTTACCGATTGTACTCACTGATTGCATACAGTCCTTTAAATATTAGTTGAGGGTCTGCAAATATCTGGTTTTTGAGCAGAGGAGCAAAATGAAGGGTATCACCCCCGGTTAATTGCACGTTAAAGTTCCCGTACTTTTCAGCATAGGCTTCAATGACCCCGTCAATTTCCTTGGCCATGCCCCAGGCTACACCGCTGAGAAGATTAGTTTTGGTATCGTAGCCAATCAGCGGAAAATTCCATTCCATTTTCACCAGTGGCAGCTTGGCCGTATAATCGTTCATGGATTTAAACCGCATTTCCAGTCCGGGTGAAATGCTGCCGCCTAAAAACTGGTTTTGGTTGTTGATGAAGTTATAGGTGATGCAGGTACCCAGCCCGATTGCCAGGTTATTGCTGTTGGGAAATAAACGAACGGCTGCTGCACAAAGCGCCAGCCTGTCGGCACCAATGGTTTCAGGTTTGCCCACCGGTGTGGTAAAAGGCAGTTTGGTAAGATGTGATAACTTATGAAAATTGGTATGACTGCTGAGCACATCTTCTACAGAAGATTGATGATTGACTACTGATGACAGAATACTAAACTGTGGTTTGTATCTCTGAATCAACTCTTCAACAGTTGACGGGTTATCATCGGGCAGAATAATCATTTCTTTCAGCTGATCCTGTTCAAACACGGCCGCTTTTAAACGGGTGTTGCCGAAGTCGAAGCAAATGGTGGTGGACATGTTTATGAATTACAGATCAAAATCGAACGATTCGAGGTTCCTGAAATGACCGTTGAGTTTGACTTTATCTTTTAGATTTTCCATTTCTGCCAGCATGGGTATTACTTTTCCCAGGTGCCGCTTTAAATATTCCTGCCGCTGGGCTTCACGAAACAATCCCAGCAGTTCATACTCTTCCTCTATGTTCAAACCCATGTGGTGGGCCACATCAAAGGCCTTCAGTTCATCTTCCGGTTTTTTAAAATCCTTGCTCACCTCCAGCAAGCGGTGCAGTTCTTTAATGCCTTTTACTACCTGCTGCATCATTTCCCGTTTGCCATCATCCGCATCATCGGGGTAAGAAACAATAGCACCGCTGTATAATTTATCCGGTATCTCTTTTATCAGCTCCAGTACACGAAATACCTTCATGCCTTTTGTTGTAATGTCCATCTTCCCATCGTCATACACTTTTTTGATCTCTTTCACCTCCACCAATGTGCCCAGTTCTTTCAGCTCTTTATTCACCACTACCGGAATACCAAAAGGTTTTTTCTGTTCAAAACATTCAGTGATGAGCTGCTTATAACGTGGTTCAAAAATGTGCAGGTTCAGGTTTTCGCCTGGAAAAACAATAATGCCAAGAGGGAAAATGGGTATAAAGTTGGTCATAAACCGGTTGGTTCTGTTCGCAAATTAACGAAGAAACCACTTTATTGTTTACCGGTTTTTTGCAGGTTATGAAGCGTTTGGTATTTGATGCGTGTGTACCGGCGGGTCATGGCTGCAATGACAAGCCCCTCTTTACCATCCAGAAAGCCAAGTTTAAAAATGTAGCTGTAAATAAACGCATACCAGGGCGAAATGAAACGTTTGTACCAGGCTCCTTTTTTACCTGAACGGAAATATTGCTCCCCGCTTTTAATACCATAGTTATACATTTTCTGCTGGTACTGTTCAAGCGACTGAACAGTTTTGTGAAGGATGTTGCCATTCAAACGTTTTACCACACAATCGCCGTCGTACACAAGTTTTTCGTGTACAAAATCTTCGTTCCACATGGCGTGGTTGCGGTTAAACAAACGAAACGGTTCATCTTTCCGCCAATCGCCAAAACGAATAAGTTTTTCTTTGAAAAAGTTTTTGCGTCGGATAGTAAACACCTGTTTCTCGTTTGTAAGATCAAGGTTCTGCAATGTATTCAGTAATTCATCGTCCACAATTTCATCGGCATCTAATTGTAATATCCAGTCGTACACTGCCTGTTCGTTGGCAATATTCTTTGTGAGGCCATGTCCTCTCCATTTTTCTTCAATAACCGAAGCACCATTTTTTCTTGCAACGGGAATGGTAGCATCATTGCTTCCGGTATCGCAAACAAGTATTTCATCCGATAGTGATTGAACACTTCGCAATGTGGGGGGCAGCAAGTGGGCGGCATTTTTTGTTATTATGACGACTGAAATAGGTTGCATACTATAAATTAACCGGGCGAATAGATAAATTCCAATACAATATAAAAAAACAATATAAAAACACACCAAACTGGTCGTTAATACCAGACTCATACAGGAACACAAGGTTCATGAATAACACAAATGCAAGTGCCTGTTTATGCTGCCGCCAATGTTTACTGAAAAATGGCAGACAGATAACAACCGTAAACAAGAGCATGGCTACAATACCGGCACCGCTTCCACTTAACATCCATTGGTTGAGTGGAAGAAACTGTTGCGAAGGCGCTATTTGCGGTGCATGTGCTGCATACCATTCTGCAGTTTTTTCTTTTATATCACCATAGCCCACACCTGTGAGCCAGTTATTGCTGAACACATGCCATCCGCTTTTGATGGATGCAAACCTGTTTACATCACTAA
>NZ_CAMLGT010000301.1 GCF_946479605.1 uncultured Lacibacter sp. | reverse complement strand
CATGTTCAATGTGATACTCGGCATCATCGCACAGTGTTGTTTAACCATACTGCCCATGTATGTTGTGCTATGGATGAAACTGCCTTTGTTGATAACCATCAGCATATTACTTGTTATTGTACTTATTCTTAAACGTACCTGGTGGGATAAACTGGAAGACTAGTTGTATTAAAAACTTATGTATGAAAAATGAATTTAGCCAACGTTTGTCTAAACTAAAATTAACGCAGCGGAGATTGCTGGAGAGGGTGAATGAAAAAAGCGATCATTCGAACGGCATTTATACCCGTTATAAATATCCTGTATTAACTGCTGATCATACGCCACTGACATGGCGCTACGACTTTGATGAGAAGGAGAACCCTTACCTCATGCAACGCTTTGGAATCAATGCGGTGCTAAATGCAGGTGCTATCAAGTGGCAGGGGAAGTATTTGGTAATGGCCAGGGTAGAAGGTGCAGACAGAAAATCTTTTTTTGCAATTGCTGAAAGTGAAAATGGAATTGATCAGTTTCGTTTTTGGGATTATCCTGTGCAAATGCCGGAAACAGAAGTGCCCGATACAAATGTGTATGATATCCGTTTAGTACAACACGAAGATGGCTGGGTGTATGGTTTGTTTTGTACTGAAAGGAGAGCGCCAGGCGTTCCCGAATCAGATCAATCATCGGCTGTAGCTCAATGTGGTATTGCCCGCACAAAAGATATGTTGCATTGGGAGCGTTTGCCAGATCTGGTAACCGCATCGCCCCAACAACGAAATGTTGTATTGCATCCTGAATTTGTGAATGGCAAATATGCGTTTTATACAAGACCACAGGATGGGTTTATTGATGCAGGTAAAGGTGGTGGTATTGGGTTTGGCCTGGCAGATGATATTGAGCAAGCCGTTATTCATGAAGAAGTATTAATGGATCGAAAGATTTATCATACCGTTTATGAGTTAAAGAATGGGTTAGGTCCGGCTCCCATCAAAACCAAAAGAGGCTGGTTGCATCTTGCACATGGCGTAAGAAATACAGCGGCTGGTTTGCGTTATGTACTATACATGTTTTTAACCGATTTGAAAGATATTACAAAGGTTACGTATAAGCCTGCAGGTTATTTTATGGCGCCAGAGGATGAAGAAAGAATTGGTGATGTTTCGAATGTATTGTTCAGCAATGGATGGATTGTTGACGATGACGGCAAAGTATATATTTACTATGCATCGTCCGATACCCGTTTGCATGTTGCAGCAAGTACCATCGATCGGTTACTGGAATATGTGATGAAAACTCCTGCAGATGGTTTTCGTTCTGCTGCATCAGTTCAAACAATTTACTCCATCATTGACCGGAATAAATCACTGTCGGATGCGATGTTGCAGGAGGTAAGTATCCAGTCGGATAAAACCGGACATCTTTAACCTGTGAAAAAAGAGTTCACTGATACAATCATTGGGGAGCAATTACTCCAGTATCAACAAGAAGCAGATGCTGAGCTTGAATCGATACTCAGCTGGTGGATGCTGCATATGCCCGATAACAGCAATGGCTTCTGGGGTGAAATCGATTATCAGAACAACACTCAGCAAAATGCTGAACGGGGTATTGTTTTGTACAGCCGTATTCTGTGGACGTTTTCTGCTGCTTATTTACAGAAACAAAAAAAGGAATACCTGTTGTTTGCAGAGAGAGCTTTCAATTATATCTGCACACATTTTAAAGATGAAGTGCATGGTGGCGTGTTTTGGTCGGTTGACAGCAACGGCCAAAAACTGCAGGATAAAAAACAAGTGTACGGCTTGGCTTTTTGCATGTATGGATTTAGTGAATACTATCGTGCAGCGAATAATGAAACAGCTTTACAGTCAGCAAAAGAACTGTTTTATGTGCTGGAGAAATACTGTTGCGATAAAAAAGCTGGAGGTTATTTTGAAGCTTTCGGCAGAAACTGGCAACCGATCGAAGATCTGCGGTTGAGTGAAAAAGATGCCAATGAAAGTAAATCCATGAATACACATTTACATGTGTTGGAAGCATATTGTAATCTGTATCGTGTATGGAAAAGCGAGCAGTTGAAAACAGCAATCACATCTTTATTGAAACTGTTTAATGCAAAGATCATTGATGCAAACACGCATCAGCAACATTTGTTTTTTTCTGACAGTTGGGAAATCCGTTCTTCCATTATTTCATACGGGCATGATATAGAAGCGTCATGGCTGTTGTATGAAGCCGCAGTTGTAGTTGAAGACGAATTTTTGATCAAACAATTTCAAAGCACTGCATTGGAAATGGCAGATGCTGCACTTAGCGGAGTTGACGACGATGGCGGAATGTTTTACGAATACGATGCTGCGAACAGTCACTTAAATAGTGAAAAACATTGGTGGCCCCAGGCTGAGGCAATGGTTGGGTATTTCAATGCCTATGAACTAAGTGGCAACGAAATGTATCTGCAGCAATCGCTAAAAAGCTGGGCCTATGTAAAAAAATATATAAAAGATGGTCCGCACGGAGAGTGGTTTTGGGGACGAAACGAACATGGAACGACCATGCATAAGGAAAAAGCAGGCTTTTGGAAATGCCCTTATCACAATGGCCGTGCATGCATGGAAATAAGTAAACGAATTGCAATAATGAACAGATGACAGCGCTGCTGGTATTTCAGTAATTGTTCCCATCATATAATTCTTTCAATTTTTTAAGAAAAAAAGTAGTGCCTGCTTATTTAATAAGCAAGTAACGTTTCATTTATGAGATATTTAAAAATTCTGTACGTACAGGTTATTATAGGTATTGTGTTGGGCGTATTAACAGGCTGGTTAGTTCCTGCATTTCATGAAACCGCTAAACTCATCAGCGATACATTCATTAACATGATACGTATGGTTATTGCACCTGTTATTTTCTTTACCATTGTTTCCGGTATAGCAGGCGCTGGTGATATGAAAAAAGTGGGAAGGGTGGGCTTAAAGTCATTGGTGTATTTTGAAATCATTACTACCCTTGCGCTGGTGATTGGTTTGCTGGTTGCTAATATAGTTAAACCGGGTGCCGGCGTACAGTTTACACAAGGAGTAACAACACAGGTAACACAAATTGCACAGCAGGCAGGCGAAGTAAACTGGGGACAGTTCTTTGCCCACATCGTTCCATCCAATATTGTTGAAGCGTTTGCAAAAGGTGAAATACTCCAGGTGCTGTTTTTCAGTATTCTGTTTGCAATTGGTTTAAAAATGATGGGCAGCTCAGGGCAAGCTGTTTTATCGGGCTTTGAGAAGATCAATACCGTATTGTTCAATATTCTCAAGCTCATTATGAAGTTAAGTCCCATAGGTGCTTTTGGGGGCATGGCATATACCATTGGTAAGTTTGGGTTTACATCGCTTGCAGTACTCGGTAAACTCTTACTCACATTTTATATCACCGGGTTTCTTTTCATTTTTGTTGTGCTTTATCTTGTTTGCAGGTATTATAAGATCAATCTCTGGAAATTACTCAGCTACATCAAAGAAGAAATACTCGTTGTGCTTGGTGCCAGCAGCAGCGAAGCGGTATTGCCTTCTGTCATGCAAAAACTCACGGCAGCAGGTTGCGAAAAAGAAGTGGTAGGATTAGTTATACCAACAGGATACAGCTTTAATCTGGACGGTACTACCATCTATTTAAGTATGAGTGTTATTTTTCTTGCACAGGTATTTGGGGTAGATCTTTCGCTGGGGCAACAGTTAACAATCATTGGTATTTTATTACTCACCAGTAAAGGTGCTGCCGGTGTTACAGGTAGTGGTTTTATTGTACTGGCTTCTACATTGGCTGTTGTAAAAGTAATTCCCATAGAAGGCTTGGCATTGCTGATAGGCGTCGATCGGTTTATGAGCGAAGGCAGAGCGGTTATTAATTTTATTGGCAATACTGTTGCAACCGTTGTTATTGCAAAAAGTGAAAATGAAATTGATATGAATGTGTACCGGAAGGTAGTTGAGAAACATGGAGGCGCAAACATTTGATTCTGCGTGCCTCAACGATATTCAGGCATCCTGAAAGAGGTGTTGTTATA
>NZ_CAMLGT010000300.1 GCF_946479605.1 uncultured Lacibacter sp. | reverse complement strand
TTAAAACTCTGGTACAACACGCCTTCCGGCAGCACATGGGAAAATGCATTGCCAATCGGCAACGGCAGGTTAGGTGCAATGCTGTACGGCAATGTATCAACTGAAACCATTCAGTTGAATGAACATACCTTGTGGAGCGGTAGCCCGAACAGAAATGATAATCCGCTTGCATTGGATTCTCTGGCTGAAATGCGCAAACTCATCTTCGAGGGCAAACAGAAAGACGCTGAACGTTTGGCTAACAAAGTTATCATCAGCAAAAAATCGCACGGACAAATGTTCTTGCCTGCCGGTGAATTGCAGCTACGTTTTGATGGGCACGACAACTACAGTAATTATTACCGTGAACTGGATATTGAAAAAGCCATTGCAAAAACAACTTACAGCGTTAACGGCATCAACTATACAAGAGAAGTACTGGCTTCTTTTCCCGATCGTGTAATTGTGATGCATTTGACAGCAAGTAAACCGAACAGTATTTCTTTCACCGCTTTTTATAAACCGGTTCTGCCGAATGCACAGCGATCTGTTGTTGCAGGAAAGCAATTGACCATCGCCGGTACAAGTGTTGATCATGAAGGCGTAAAAGGAATGCTTCGCTATAAAAACATTTCAGAAATAAAAACAACTGGCGGCTCTTCTTCTACCACTGATACATCCATCACTATCAAAAATGCAACAGCTGTTACCATTTATATTTCTATTGCCACCAGTTTCAATAATTATAATGATGTAGGTGGAAATGAAAACGAACGTGCAGCAACGTATCTCAACAAAGCGGTTGTAAAATCGTTTCAGCAGATCAAGCCATTACATATTGCAGCGTATCAAAAATATTTCAATCGAGTTAAGATCGATCTTGGTGTGACTGATGCAACAGCACTTCCCACCAATGAACGGTTGAAAAATTTTGCAAGCAACAACGATCCGCAGTTTGCGGCCTTATATTACCAGTTTGGCCGTTACTTATTGATCTCTTCTTCGCAACCCGGCGGACAACCTGCCAACTTACAAGGCATCTGGAACAATAAAGTCCGTCCACCGTGGGACAGCAAGTACACCATCAACATCAATACCGAAATGAATTACTGGCCGGCAGAAAAAACAAATCTGTCGGAGCTGCATGAGCCATTATTATAAATGGTGAAAGAATTATCAGTAACAGGTGTACAAACTGCAAAAGATATGTACGGCGCAAGAGGTTGGATGGCGCATCACAACACCGACATCTGGCGGGCTACCGGTGCAGTGGATGGTGCCTTCTGGGGAGCATGGGCCAATGGTGGCGGTTGGTTAAGTCAGCATTTGTGGGAACATTATTTGTACAATGGCAATCAAACATTTTTAGCAACAGCATATCCTGTGTTAAAAGGTGCAGCCTTGTTCTATGTTGATTTTTTAATTGAACATCCAACAAAAAAATGGTTGGTGATGAATCCGGATATGTCGCCGGAGAATGCACCCAAAGCACACCAGGGTTCTTCACTCGATGCAGGCACAACTATGACGAATCAGATTGTGTTTGATGTGTTCAGTTCAACCATTCGTGCTGCAGAAATTTTAAAGAAAGACAAAGCATTTGTTGATACGCTGAAAAAGATGCGTGCCCGTTTGGCGCCGATGCATATCGGTCAGCATGGGCAATTGCAGGAATGGCTTGATGATATTGATGATCCCAACGATAAGCATCGGCACATTTCACACCTGTATGGTTTGTTTCCATCGAACCAGATCTCGGCTTACCGCACTCCGCAATTACATCAATCCGCAAAAACTACATTGTTGCATCGGGGCGATATTTCAACCGGCTGGAGCATGGGTTGGAAAGTAAACTGGTGGGCAAAAATGCTGGATGGTGATCATGCGTTTCAACTCATCAAAAATCAACTCACACCGGTTGGCACAAATGAAGGTGGCGGCGGCACTTACAATAATCTCTTTGATGCGCATGCGCCTTTCCAGATCGATGGAAATTTCGGATGCACATCGGGTATTACGGAGATGCTGATGCAGAGTGATGATGGTGCAATTCACTTGCTTCCCGCACTACCAACCGTTTGGCAAAATGGAGGAAGCATTAGCGGTTTGCGTGCAAGAGGTGGTTTTGAAATTGTAAGCCTGGAATGGAAAAACGGAAAGGTTGTGAAAGCAGTGATCAAATCAACCTTGGGTGGCAATTTAAGAATGCGGGTACCCAATCAACTGAAAACAGCAAGTGGTGCGGCATTGAAAATTGCGGTTGGCGAAAACAGCAATCCCTTTTTTGCAACAGAAACAATCAAAGAACCGATTGTTTCTGAAAAGGCAACACTTGCACCAGTCGAGTTAAGTAAAACATTTTTGTATGATATAGCAACAAAACCGGGGCAAATCATAACGATGTCAGCAGAATAAGTGGTTAATCTGAACGGCTGTGTTGTGTAAAATTTTCCGCTGTGGTTTTTTGGAAGTTTAAGATTGGTGGGCTGTATAACTTGTAACGTTCAACACATCTTAACCAACCACAACAGAACATTGCTTGACATTCAATAAAGGGTTGCATTATTTCTTCAAATTTCAACGATGCTTTTTACAAATAAAGACGTCTAAAACACACAATCAGAAATTAGAATGGCAACATCTTTAATTCGGAAGCTTTTTTTTGCAGGAATTCATTTCTGTTTGGTCTGTACTGCAAGTAATATTCATGCACAAGAGATTTTAGAAATATATCCCGGTAAAATTCCGGGTGCAACTGTTGCAGCTTCAAACGCAACAAATGATACAAAGTATCCGGGATTGATCAGGCATTCTGTAATACCTACCATTCAGGTTTTTCTGCCAGCAAAAGATAAAGCGAACGGTACTGCCGTTTTGATATGTCCCGGTGGCGGTTACAGTGTAATTGTTTATGAAGGCGAAGGTATAAATACAGCAAAACGATTTGCAGAAAATGGTATTGCTGCATTTGTATTGAAATATCGTTTGCCCAATGATTCCTTTTCTGTTGATAAAAGTATAGCTCCTTTGCAAGATGCTCAACAGGCTATCAAGTATATAAGAGAAAATGCGGGCAAATGGGATATTGATATTCATAAAGTTGGCGTGGTAGGTTTTTCAGCCGGTGGTCATCTTGCATCAACCTTAGCAACTCATTTCAATACGTCTTATATAGATAATCCGCAAAAAACAAATCTGCGACCCGACTTTCAGGTATTAGTTTATCCTGTTATTACCATGCAGGAAAATCTTACACATAAAGATTCGAGAAAGAAATTACTTGGAGCCGAACCATCAAAAGAAAAAGTTGATTTGTTTTCGAACGAATTACAGATAAACGACTCTACACCTCCTGCATACTTAACACATACCGCTGATGACAATGTAGTGGATGTTGATAACAGCATCAATTATTTTGAAGCATTACGGAAAAGAAAAATTGCTGTGGAGATGCATATTTATCCCAAAGGCGGACATGGATTTATTTTCAGGCAGCCAGGCTGGATGGATACGCTGTTGCTTTGGATGAAGAATAATAAATGGCTTAATTAAAGAATCGATTTGATGTTACCTGCACAACTGTATCACTTGTAAGAAGCAGTTTGTAATAATAACCATAGTGAATTAAAAACGATGATGATGACATATAGAAAATTGGCTACTTATACCTTAACCTGTCTGTTACTTGTAGCAACAACTGCAGGTATTGCACAACCTCCACGTGGTCCTTTTGTAATTTCTCCGCAGGTACATGCAGATAAAAAAGTAACCTTCCGTTACCTCGCCCCATCAGCAAAAGAAGTGAAACTCGGCGGTGGTCAGTTTGGTGCTTCACAAGTTCCCATGACGAAAGATTCCATCGGCATCTGGAGTATAACAGTTGGTCCGATAAAACCCGATATCTATCCTTACAGCTTTCTTGTGGATGGTATAACTGTTATGGATCCGGCCAATGTGAACTTTTTCCCAAACGAACGATTCAAAGCGAGTCTGGTTGATGTTCCCGGTGAAACACCGCTGGTGCATGCAATCAAAAATGTGCCGCATGGCAGCGTTACATACGAATACTATCCTTCGGTTGAAGGTTCAACAGGATCAGTAGTGGTG
>NZ_CAMLGT010000299.1 GCF_946479605.1 uncultured Lacibacter sp. | reverse complement strand
GTAAACACCTCTTCGTTCTTATCTAAGTATTCGTTCTCGATCACTTCTTCACTTGGCTCACGGTATTCGAACTCCTTGAGTTTTTTGTGGAAGCCATCACTTGCTTTGATGATGGCGACTCTTGCACTGCGTACAAATTCAATTAACCCGTACGGCTCCAATACTTTAATGAAGGCATCTGTTTCATCACGCTGTCCGCTTACTTCAAACACTGTATAATCCTTACGAATCACAACTGCTTTTGCACCGTACTGACTTAACAAGCGTTCTACTTTTACTTCTTCAGCGATAATTTCTGTTGGCACTTTATACAAAGCCAATTCCTGCCAAATGATCTCTTCGTTGGTATTGTAATACGCTTTTAATACTTCCACCTGCTTTTCAATCTGGCGGCAAAGTTTGCGTACCACTTCTTCTGTTTCGTTGATCACAATCGTAAAGCGATGCACGCTGTCCACTTCACTTGGTGATGTATTTAAACTGTCGATATTGATCTTCCTTTTGGAAAAGAGAATAGCAATACGGTTCAATAAACCGATCTGGTTCTCTGTATATACCGTTATGGTGAATTCCTGTTTTTGCATATGCTTTGTTTTTACAGGAACCGCCTGCAGGGTTTGCAACCGCTGCCGGGGTTCTTTTAAATTTCTTCTTTACTTAATACGATTTCTGCAACCCCTCTGCCCTGTGGCACCATCGGGAAAACGTTATTTTCTTTGCCCACCATTACTTCCAGTAAATAACTGCCTTCATGATCAAGCATGGTCTTCAATGCCTCTTTCAATTCAGAACGTTCGCTGATGCGTTGTCCATCGATGTAATATCCTTTCGCCACCTGTACAAAATCGGGACTGGTAATATCAACAAACGAATAACGTTTCTCATGGAACAGTTGCTGCCACTGACGCACCATACCTAAGAACTGATTATTGAGAATTAAAATTTTTACGTTGGGTTTGAATTGCATGATTGTTCCCAACTCCTGCAAGGTCATCTGGAAACCACCATCACCAATTACAGCAACCGTTGTACGTGTTGGATCGCCATACGCCGCACCAATTGCTGCAGGCAATGCATAACCCATCGTACCCAAACCACCACTGGTGATATTGCTCTTCGATTGATTCATTTTTGCATAACGGCAGGCCACCATCTGGTGCTGACCAACATCCGTTACAATAATGGCGTTGCCTTGCGTTAACTCATTGAGTGTTTTAATTACTTCACCCATGGTTAAAATATCACCTTCAGGATTCATCTCAGGTTGAATACACAACGCTTTTTCTTTTTCCATGCAATCGTGGAATTTCTGTAACCATTGCGGATACACTTTGCTTTCCACCAATGCCGTAAGCATGGGTAATGTTTCTTTACAATCGCCCCAAACAGGTACAGTCGTTTTCACATTCTTGTCAATCTCTGCAGGATCAATATCGAGATGAATGATCTTCGCCTGCTTGGCATATTTATCTAAACGACCGGTTACACGATCATCGAAACGCATACCCACTGCAATCAACACATCGCACTCATTCGTTAATAAGTTTGGACCATAATTACCATGCATACCCAACATACCAACACCGAGCGGATGATCGGTTGGAATTGCACTCATACCCATGATGGTCCATGCAGATGGGATACCTGCTTTTTCAATAAAGGCTTTGAATTCTTTTTCTGCTTTACCAAGAATAACACCCTGACCAAAAATGACGAATGGACGTTCTGCCGCATTGATGAGCTTTGCAGCTTCTTCAATATATTCTTTCCGTACAATTGGTTTCGGACGATAGCTGCGGATGTGTTCACATTTCTTATAACCTTCATATTCGAACAACTGCAGCTGTGCATTTTTTGTAATATCAATCAACACCGGACCGGGACGTCCACTGCCAGCGATGTAAAATGCTTTTGCCAACGCAGCAGGAATTTCACTTGCATCTGTTACCTGGTGATTCCATTTGGTAACAGGCGTTGTAATATTGATCACGTCTGTTTCCTGGAATGCATCAGTACCCAACAAATGCGCAAACACTTGTCCCGTGATACAAACGATCGGAGTTGAATCAATCATTGCATCGGCCAAACCAGTTACAAGATTTGTTGCCCCAGGGCCACTTGTTGCAAATACAACACCTGTTTTACCACTTGCTCTTGCAAAACCCTGTGCTGCATGAATAGCACCTTGCTCGTGACGAACAAGAATATGTTCTAAACGATCATTGTAATCGTACAATGCATCGTAGATGGGCATAATTGCACCACCCGGATAACCAAAGATGGTCTTTACATTTTCATTGAGCAAAGCATCCAATACAGCAACGCTACCCGAAATTGATTTCGTTGCTTTTGCTTCTGTTTGCTTTTGCTCTTCTTTTATTGTGAGTGTTTCCATTTCACTTTTATTTATTGTTGCTGTTTTACAGCTGAATATTATTTTGATTTATCTGCAGAGCTTAGGCCTCATCTGTTACACAACCCTGGCTTGCATCCTTTACGCACATGGCATATTTGTACAACACACCTTTCGTTACTTTCAAAGCAGGCTGCTTCCAGTTCTTGCGTCGTTCTGCTATCACTTCGTCAGCAACTTTCAAGGTAATCTTGTTATTCACAGCATCGAGTTCAATGATATCATCATCCTGCACCAATGCAATTACACCACCTTCAAATGCTTCCGGAGTGATGTGACCGACGACGAATCCATGTGAACCACCACTGAATCGTCCATCAGTGATCAATGCCACATCTTTACCTAAACCTGCTCCTGTAATAGCTGAAGTTGGTTTCAACATCTCCGGCATACCCGGTGCACCTTTTGGTCCCTCGTATCTAATAACAACCACATCACCTTTCTTTACTCTTCCGCTTGCAATACCTGCTACCAGATCTTTCTCGCCATCAAACACACGTGCAGGACCTTCAAAACGTTCACCTTCTTTACCGCTGATCTTTGCCACACTTCCTTTCTCTGCCAGGTTACCATACAAAATCTGTAAGTGACCGGTTGCTTTCAATGGCTGCTCTAACGGGAAGACAATTTTTTGTGTTTCGAAATTGATGGGTTCGATGTCGGCCAAGTTTTCTGCAACCGTTTTTCCTGTTACAGTTAAACAATCGCCATGCAACAAACCTTTGTTCAATAAATATTTCATTACAGCAGGTACACCACCATGTGCATGTAATTCCTGCATTAAGAATTTTCCGCTCGGTTTAAAATCTGCCAGCACCGGCGTTTTATCGCTGATGCGCTGAAAATCTTCTTGTGTGAGATCTACATCCACACTCTTCGCCATGGCAATCAGGTGCAACACAGCGTTGGTACTTCCGCCGAAGATCATAATAGTGACAATCGCATTTTCAAATGCTTTCTTCGTCATGATATCTCTTGGCTTGATATCTTTTTCTAAAAGAACTTTGATTGCTTTACCTGCAGCCAAACATTCATTTTGCTTTTCACCACTTGTTGCAGGATTCGATGAGGAGTAGGGCAAACTCATACCCAATGCTTCAATAGCAGATGCCATAGTGTTTGCCGTGTACATACCGCCGCATGCGCCAGCACCGGGACAGCTGTGCTTCACCACTTCTTTAAAATCTTCAGGTGTAATAGTGCCTGCTAATTTTTTACCCAATGCTTCAAATGCAGAAATGATATTGAGTTCTTCACCTTTATAATGACCGGGAGCAATCGTACCGCCATACACCATAATCGATGGACGATTTAAACGACCCATCGCCATTACAGCACCCGGCATATTTTTATCACATCCCGGCAAGGCGATCAATCCATCATAATAAAAACCACCGCACACACTTTCAATACTGTCTGCTATTAAATCACGACTCACCAGCGAATAACGCATGCCATCTGTACCGTTACTGATACCGTCGCTGATGCCGATTGTATTAAAGATTAAACCAACCAAATCGTTTTGCCACACACCTTCCTTCACCACTTTTGCCAGATCATTCAGGTGCATGTTACAGGTGTTACCATCGTAACCCATACTTGCAATACCTACCTGTGCTTTTTTGAGATCTTCTTCTGTTAAACCAATACCATACAACATGGCTTGTGCAGCCGGTTGTGTTTC
>NZ_CAMLGT010000298.1 GCF_946479605.1 uncultured Lacibacter sp. | reverse complement strand
GCTTCAATACCAATTAACAAATAAGCCGGTGGTGGATTGAGGTAATCAGATTGTTTTACTGTGGTACCCGGCACTTCAATATTACCTGTTGATGGCACACGTGTTTGCTGTAAAACCCAGGTGCTGTTAATACCAAAATAAGTATCATTCAACTTACGTGCATTGCCCAAACTATATTCAACAGCTGCTTCATACCTGTCGGCAGGCATTTGAATAAGCCACTGCTTATTTGTTTTATCCCATGCCCGCAACAATGATGCCTTAACGGTTGAGCTGAAATGGGCATCAAAATTATACGCAGCAGAAAAATCAAACCCACTTAGCCTTGCATTGGTTTGTGTATAACGAAAGGCAGGAAATGCACCACGGATGGTTAACTCCGGCGGAAAGGTTGGTTCAAGAAAAATAAATCCGTTGATCTCTTTATGATATACACCTGCATCTATATCCCAGTTTGTATTGCTGAAAACAATATTCAATGCAAGATTATTTGCACGCTCCGGTTGCAACGCTGCATTTCCTTTTTCAATACGTGCTGCACCATGATGTAATCCATCGGCATACAATTCATTTACCTGTGGTGCACGCCATGCAGTAGATGCATTGAACAATAAACGTAATGCTGTAGTAAAACGGTAAGTAAAACCAATATTGCCGGAAATATTATTGAATACACGATCAGGGTACTCACGCACATTACCATTATCGCTGGTATTGTAAATCGATTTCCGGTCGAAGCGAACGCCTGCTTCAAGGTCAAGTTTATTCTTTGTCCATTTTTCAATTGCAAAAATGCCTGCATTGGTTGATTGATAATTGGGAATAAACAACCTGCGTTCGTATCTGTTGTCCTGGTACATAAATGAACCGCCAACAGTACCCCGAAAATCGCCGGTGTTAAAATGATCCCATACCAATTCGGTTAAACCTGTTGCAATACTAAGATCAAGTTGTGGTGCATTGCTGCTGCTGGCAAAACGTTTCTGATCATACTCCTGCCTGTTATTGTACTGGCCCGATACAACAAGATTTAAACGGCCGATGTTAGCTGTGTTTTTCCAGGCTTTTAATTTCAGTAACTGATGCTGAATATCCTGGTAAGGTCTGTCGATATTGTAAGAGAACGCAAAGTTCTTAATATAGTCCGGAGGATCTTTTGCAAGAATTGCATTCCACAGGTCGGTTACATTGCCAATATGCGAACCTGCAAATATGCCCAGCTTTGTATTGAACTGCGAATAGAATATTTCTGCTCCCCGGTCTTGTTTCTTCCATCCTGCAGCTGCAGAAAAATTATATTCTTCGTTAGCCGAATTCGCTAACCAGTAACCTGGTGTGCGTGCATAACCACCACGTTTTGCAGTGCCTTGCACACGCCAGCTGAATGCAGGCTTTTTTGCGCTGTTGCCCTCAAGCATGGCCGATAATACACCCATTCTGTTATTGCCGAAAAGAGCGGTGTTTACTTCTCCTCCTATACCCGGATCATGACGTAGCAATTTGGGTTCAACCAAAACCACACCCGCAATTGCATCTGCACCATAACGTATGGCAGATGCGCCTTTAATAACAGAAATGCGATTGGCAATGAAAGGATCAATTTCCGGGGCATGTTCATTTCCCCACTGCTGACCTTCCTGCCGTACACCATTATTAAGGATGAGTACACGGTTACTGTGCAACCCATGAATTACCGGTTTGTAAATATTAGAACCCGTTTGTAACACACTCACCCCACTTACTTTTTTGATGGATTCTGCAAGGCTCAGCCCCCTGGTAGCTTCAAGTGCTTTTCCCTTTATTTCAGATGCGGCATTATTTGTTGTTTTTCCCTGCACCACCACTTCCTGTAACTCGGTAACTGCATGCGACAGGTCAATATCTGTTTCAAGATCGGTTTTCAGATGAATATGTTTTTCGGAAGTAATACAACCGGCATGCGATACAACCAATGTGTACACTCCGGAACAAAGACCTTTAAACGAATAAAAGCCATCTTTATCCGTTGTTTGTGTGATCTTCAGTTCACGGATCAACACCACTGCATCGGCTAAATGCTCTTTGGTATCGGCATCATTAACATGACCAGTAAGCGTAAGTGTACACTGAGCATCAGCCGTGTTCAGAAAAAGAAGAAACAACAGCAAAAAGGCGGTTCTGACAATTTGAAACATCGTTGCAAATTTGCAACAAAGTTTCAAATTCCAAAAACTTTTTTCTTTCCGTTCATAAAAAATCCCGCCATACGGCGGGATCGCTCTGCTTTATTACGACGAAAAAAGAAACTAAGTTATGTTCTCAATTATTCCTGCAATACCCTGTCCGCCACCAACACAGGCTGTTACGATGCCGTATTTTTTGTTGAGACGCTTCATATCGTTCGTGATCTGGATGGTGAGTTTAGCGCCGGTACAACCCAGCGGATGCCCAAGTGCAATAGCCCCACCATTGATGTTTACAATATCAGGATTGAGGTTGAGCTGACGAATAACTGCTAATGCCTGCGATGCAAACGCTTCATTCAGCTCAACCAGATCAATATCATTTAAACTCATACCGGCCTGCTTCAATACTTTGGGTACAGCTTCTACAGGGCCAATACCCATAATGCGTGGGTGCACACCAGCTGAAACACAATTTACCAAACGGGCAATTGGTTTTAAACCCAGCTGATTCACCAAACGTTCACTCATTACCAATACAAAAGCAGCACCATCACTTGTTTGCGATGAATTACCTGCTGTAACCGTTCCGTTCACTGCAAAAGCAGGTTTCAGCTTTGCCAGCGATTCTACATTGGTATCGGCACGCACACCTTCATCGGTATCAACTACATAATTTCTTGTTTGCTTTTTGCCTTTTTCATTGAGGTAAACTTCTTCAACAGTGATTGGTAAAATACCCGGTTTAAAATAACCATTTTCAATCGCCGCTTTTGCCTTCATGTGACTGTTGAAAGCAAACTGATCCTGGTCTTCTCGACTTACATTGTATTCTTTGGCAACAGCCTCAGCTGTTAAGCCCATGCTCAAATAATAATCGGGTTCATCTTTTGCAATGGAATAAGCAGGTACTGTTTTCCAACCGGCAGTTGGTACAAGGCTCATACTTTCTGTACCGCCAGCAATAATACATTCAGCCATACCCATACGGATCTTTGCTGTGGCAATAGCAATTGTTTCCAATCCACTGGCGCAGTAACGGTTCACCGTCATACCCGGCGCATGAAAACCAACGGCACGTGCTGCAATAATGCGGCCCACCTGTAAACCTTGTTCAGCCTCAGGCACAGCGTTCCCAACAATTACATCATCTACCAGTTTGGGATCAAGCTGCGGTACACTGGCAAGCAATCCTTTGATTACATCAATTGCCAGATCATCGGGCCGTGTAAAACGAAACCCTCCTCTTTTTGATTTGCCCACTGCCGTACGGTAACCGGCTACAATATATGCTTCCTGCATAGTAATATTTTTAGGTTCAATCGTTAAATAGTTGTTTATGCAACTTTCTGTATCAAATGTACAGAAATCCTTTTTGCCGAAAAACTTTTTGCCAGCAGCTTTTTAAGCGGTTTTTTTGTGGTGAAATATGAATTTCAGAATACGAAAGCCGCTCCTTTTGTTTTTTTTCCTGTTTGTGGGGAGCAAGCTATTATCCGCACAAACCGATCCTGCCTTACAGTCAAGACTCAATACATTTATGGAGTTGAACCGGTCGCTTCAGTTTGAAAAGCTAATGGATTATATCTATCCTAAACTTTTCAAAATTGCACCGAAAGAACAACTCATAGAAGTATTCAAATCTACTTTTTCAGGGGATGCTGATGTGGCTGTTGAAATGGACTCGTTGCAAACCGGCACAATCCATCCTGCATTTACAATCGATAAAGGTGTTTACGCATTGGTGGATTACTCAATGCTTATGCGTATGAAAGTTAAGCAGGATGCAGATGAGGAAAAGCCCGAAGAAAAAAATGAGTTCATGCTCAGGCTTATGAAAAACCAATACGGCGAAAAAAACGTACGCTTTGATCACGGAACCGGCAAGTTTGTTATTCGTATCGTAACAAGTATGGTTGCTATAAAAGATGAACTATCA
>NZ_CAMLGT010000297.1 GCF_946479605.1 uncultured Lacibacter sp. | reverse complement strand
TGCCGTAAGCCCCAACTGTTCTGCAAAAGATGCGTCCTTTGAAATTTTGCGTTGTGGCGGGCATTTGGGCAATGTAAAAGAATAAATGCCCAGGAGTATAGCAAACACTGCAGCAATCACAAACTGGTTGGCATTGGCTTTACTGCCGCTAAGATTTGTTACCCACATGGCAATAATAAAACCAACTGTTCCCCATACCCTGATGGGTGGGAACACTTTCACCACATTATAGTTGTTGGCTTTTAAAATAGTATAGGCAATGGAGTTAGACAACGAAATGGTGGGCATGTAACAAATCATGGCGGCGAAAATCACATAGTAAAACGTATCAGGATCGTTTACCTGCGGCACATAAAAAAGTACAATACCATAAAGGATATGAAGGATACCATAAAGACGTTCGGCATTTAACCATTTATCGGCAATGATACCTGTTAATGCAGGCATAAACAATGATGACAAAGCAAGTGTAGAGAAGATGGCACCAAATTGCGGAAAGGTCCACCCTTTTGCATTCAGGCAATAAGTGCCAATGGTAATTAACCAGGCCCCCCAAACAAAGAACTGCAGAAAACTTACAATAGTGAGACGTAGTTTCAGATTCATCAACAATTGTTTTAATTGAAGGAATTGTATTTGGCTTGAAAGATAATGGTTTTTATAACACCCAAAACAATGTTCACCTGCATGTTCCCTTCGTTGAATGTTTACACAAACGGCGAAAATCTGTGTTTGACAAAAGCAACCATTTCGGGCACGACTTCGTACATTCACAGTATAACATCCTGTATGAAGTTGATCTACCCCGCTCTTCTTTTTCTGCTGGCCTGCACCTGCCGGACGAATACGTTCGCCCAAAAACAAAAATCAACTGTTCAACAGCGAACAACCAATACAAAGCGTTGCGGTTCACAAATCGTCTTTGATGAAGCCGTTAAAAAAGATCCACGCATCAGAGAACAAATGCTGAACAACCGCCAATCAGTTACAGCCCGTTATAATCAGCTGAAACAATTCAGGGAAACGCTTGGTACAAACGCTGTCATCACTATACCGGTGGTTGTGCATGTGATATTGCCGAACCCATCGCTGGTAACAGATGCGCAGATACAATCGCAGATAGATGTACTGAATGCAGATTATGCCGGACTGAATGCCGACTCTACACGCATACCCGCCGCTTTCAAATCAAGATTTGGTAAAGGCAATCTCCGTTTTTGCCTCGCCAAAAGAGATCCACAAGGTGAAGGCTCAAATGGTATTGTTCGTGTAACCTCATCTACAGTATCAATTCCCGGCAATGCAGATCCGGTAAAGTTCACCTGCTCCGGTGGCAGCGATGCATGGAATCCCTCCAAATACCTCAACATTTGGGTATGTGCCATGCCGGGTGGTTACCTGGGTTATAGTCATTATGCATCTCTCCCGTTACCTACCGTTCCGTTAAATGAACGTGGCTTTGTAAACAATTACCAGGCTTTTGGCACATCAGGAACTGCACAGGCTCCTTTCAACCGTGGACGTACAGCCACGCATGAAATTGGTCATTACTTTGATCTGGAACATATCTGGGGACCTAACAATTGCGATGGCAATCAAAGCTGCAGTGATGATGATGGTATTGCTGATACACCTCCGCAATATGAATGTGTAATGGGAGCTCCCGCTGCCGACAGTATCATTAAAGATATTTGTTCGCCAACCAACCCGGGTGTGATGTGGATGAATTATATGGACTACGTTGATGACATGGCGATGGTGATGTACACAACACAACAGCATTTACGGATGGAAGCTACCCTTGCTTCTGTGGTTTGGATGCAATCGCTATCCACATCCGATGGATGCACACCCGTAACACCACTTACCCGTGATGCACAACTGGTAAAGATCAATGATCCATCAATTGGGCCTTGTATTAATGGCGGCATTACTCTTTTTACCTGCTACAGTAGTTATCGCCCTGTTGTAACCATCCGTAACGCAGGCTCCGCAGCCATTACAAGTCTTACCATTTCAGCACGGTTTGGAACAGGCGCTCCCGTTGTTACAAACTGGACAGGCAACCTTGCATCATTGGCATCAACCAACATTACATTGAATGCAATGAACCTTAGCCCGGGCACAAATGCTAATCTTACTATTTACACATCAAACCCAAATGGAAATACAGATCAGCGCTTAACAAACGATACAACACGTATTGATGCAGTGGTGCTGCCGGTGGGCATTGTTCCGTTAACAGAAGGCTTTGAATCAACCAGCTTCCCTCCTCCTTTATGGCAGCGGCAAAACCCCGACAATGACATTACATGGCAACGTACAACCACAGCTGCAAAAACAGGTGTGGCATCAATGTTCATCAACAATTTCGACAACTCCAACATCGCTACACAGGATTTCATGTATTCACCATTGGTGGAAGTAAGAGGTAAAGATTCTGCATTCTTAACGTTTGAAATTGCCGCAGCAATGTTTACCGACCCTTTCCAGACAGGTGTTGATACCGATACGCTGGAAATTTTTGTAACGGATGATTGTGGATTAACCATGCGGTCGGTATATAAAAAATGGGGACGGTCTTTAATTACCACAGGTAATATTGCCGTTGGAGATGCCTTTGTTCCCACAGCAAGTGAGTGGCGCAGAGACAGTGTATTCCTTGGCGATTTTTCCGGTGCCACACAGCAGTACATTCAGGTCGTGTTTCGCAATACAGCCAACTACGAAAACAATATTTATATTGATGACATCAACATTAAAGTGCGTGATGTAAACCCTAACCTGCTTGCCAAAGGTGTGATGATCGCTCCCAATCCATTCAGAGATAAGTTTTCGTTGCAGTACTTCGATCCTCCTGCCAATATTGAATACATTAATGTGTATAATGCCGTTGGGCAGCTTGTTTGGCAAAAACGTATTGCTCTCAACAGGCCTGGCCCCATCCCCACTCCTTCTTACCAGGAAATTAATCTTGCAGGCATGAGCAGCGGTATTTACACCGTTCAGGTTGTTTACCGTTCACGAAGTACCGATACATTCAGGGTGATCAAGGTCAATAATTAAGCTGTTATACAGCAGAGAACTCATTCTTTTTTGAAACCGTTCACAGCGTAACTTTGCCAAAAGTTGCGCTGTTTTAGTTATTGCAGTACAGCAGTATTTGCAGACGCACCAAACAAAAGAATATTATGCAAACAGGAATTGAAGCAATATTGAAAGGAAACCGCATCAGCAGCGATCTGCAGCAGATAGCCGATAAGATCTACAACAACCAGCGTATTACAGAAGAAGACGGCCTGGTGCTTTTTGAAAAAGGAAGTCTGCCTTTTCTTGGTGCGCTGGCAAATTTTGTGAGGGAGCGTTTGCATGGCGACACCACTTACTTTAACCGAAATTTTCATATTGAACCTACCAATGTTTGCGTATTCAGCTGCAACTTCTGCTCCTATTCAAAACTGTATGCAAAGCGTGATGAGGGTTGGGAATTGAGCATTGACCAGATGCTGCACATGGTAAAAAAATATGACGGCGTGCCTGTTACCGAAGCACATATTGTTGGTGGTGTGCACCCAAAAATGGATCTGCAGTTCTTTGCTGACCTGTTGAAGGCAATCAAAACACATCGTCCTGATCTGCACATCAAAGCATTTACTGCTGTTGAATACGATTATATGTTCCGCAAAGCAAAAGTGAGTGTGGAAGAAGGGTTGAAAATACTCATCAGTCACGGGCTGGATTCCATACCAGGCGGTGGTGCTGAAATTTTTCATCCGGAGATCAGGCAACAGATATGTGCTGATAAAGTAGATGGTGATGGCTGGCTGAACATACATGCCACTGCACATAAACTTGGCTTGCACAGCAATGCCACCATGTTATACGGGCATATTGAAAAATACTGGCACCGTATTGATCACATGAGCAGGTTAAGAACATTGCAGGATGAAACAAAAGGATTCCAGACGTTTATTCCGCTCAAGTTCCGCAACCAGGATAACGATATGAGCAATATTGCTGAAAGCACTGTTGTGGAAGATATGAAGATGTATGCAGTGGCCCGTTTGTTCCTCGATAACTTCCCGCACCTGAAAGCATACTGGCCCAT
>NZ_CAMLGT010000296.1 GCF_946479605.1 uncultured Lacibacter sp. | reverse complement strand
GTTGCTGATTCAATGCAACGGGAAGATAAATGTTTTTCGGGGTGAGTCACCCGCTATTTTTAAGTGGCTCACCTGCTATTACATTTCACCTGTTGCTTTGCGGTATGCTTTAATAAAGATTGCGCCGAGGTTTTTATGCGGGGGCACATAATCTTTCACCAATTCATTTGCTTTTGGATCATTTTTTACTGAAGCAGTGATCTGTTGCCAGATGGGTATCCATTCAATATTTTTTCCGTTGCGGATATTTTCATTCAATGCACGGAGGATTGGTTCATTCACCGAGTAACTGCCCACCTGTTTGGTGGAAATGATATGCGCATCCTCATTCACGTTCAGAATTTTTGCAAGGTTCTGGTAACCGCCGCAAGAACCCAGCATTACGATGCGTGACGATGGCAACATCTGTTGTAATGTGTACTTCAAATGATAACTGTGGCCACGGTGCACTACAAACGAAGGATTAATGTGGTTCTTCTGCAAATATTCAATGAGGCTGGCCTGTGCTTTTGCATCAAGGTCCTGTTTGTAATCAAGTGGCAGATTGGCGTAGATAGTATACGGTTTGCCTTTTGTAGAAGTAATGGTTACCCATTCTTTATTTGTTACCACTTTCCATTCAGGCTTGCCATTGAACATGCCCATGAAATTGCGGAAGGAAATAATACCATCTTCATCGCCATAAAAGAACACATGCTGTACCACTGCACCGCTGCTATCTGCAATGCTGTTGTAATCTACTTTATAAACCGGCGGTATACCAAGTATAGCCGACAGATCCATTGATGGATCTGATGCCGATTTGAACAACGTCTGCAGAATATTATAGATCACTTCTCCCTTTCTGTCTTTTTCCTGCAAACTTGTTTCGTAGTTTTTCTTTACCTGCTGTTTTAAAAAATTCTGCAGATCAATATTGGTGATACTGCCATAACTGTCGGCCACATCCACCGCATCTTCCAATGAGTTTGTTTTCTGCAACCCGTTTACAAACGCATGCATCAATTGTGTGCTGCGTATTTCAGGCATTGCTTTCAGGAAATCATCAAGACGGTTATAGTTGGCTGCTATCTTAATAAACTTTTTAAACTTATCGAAATGAACCGACATCATCAGCGAATCACTTCTGCGGCCGGGGAAACGTGTCATCATACGGTCGTACAACTTGGTGTAAGTACTGGTATAGATCACCTCTTCAGTAGTAACGATCAGGTAATAAATTTCTTCCGAAGTTAACGGATCACTCACACGCATACGCACAGGATCTGGTGAGTCGTGGAGTTCATTCATTACATTCACAAATACATCAGTAGCTTTCCGTTCAAGCATTGTATATAATGCGGATGAAAGTACAGGTGTATCGCCTGTTGAAATACGATTGTAATATTTGATCTGTGTTTTTACCAGTAGTTTATAATAAGCCAATTCATTTTCAGTTACCGCCCTTATATCATCAATACTCAGTTGTTTGTTCAGTAACTCATCAAGAAACGGCAGGTAAAGTGTACCATTCATAATATCGCTGAGGCGTGCAATGGTTTGTACTTTAGGGTTTTGATTACGGCGGATTACTCTTGCAGCAACAGTTTTCTTCGCCTGTGCATACGTGTACACTTCCAACGGAATTTTATCAGCTGCTAATACAATCAGGCTGTCAGCGAACGTTTCATTTTCAAATGGTGCAATACCAGACAGTATAAATGATGGATCTACTTTTGCCTTTTTCAGAAAAACGATTTTCCTGATCTCAGCTAATTCCTTTGTTTGCGGAAAAATAGTAGATAATACCTCCGCACCCTGGTAAGGAAGTTTTTCAAATACAGGCAAGAGGCTCTCGTTTTTCGATTGCCTGCGCATGCACTCTTCATAGCTGTTGAATAATTGCGGAATTAGTGGTGCTACTTGTTTATCTGTTGCTTTTGCTGCAATGGCCTGTAATAATTCACGGAGCGAACGAAGTTGACCGATCTTAAAATTATTATCACCATCCATGCGTTCAATTTCCTGCTGCAGTTCATCCACACGGCGAAGAATCACATCAGTGATCTGAATATTCAGATCATCATTACTGGTCAGCTTCAGGAAGTTGTCAATTTTCCCGTCAACACGATCGGTACGTTTCTGTTCTTTATCAATATTCTCATGCCATATTACCCTGCTCATGGGAATATCGATCTTTGAAGTATCAAACGTGATCCTGTTTTGTGCAACTGCTGCAAAACAGGAGAATGTAAGTAATGCTGTCAGGCTGTATTTTCTCATTGTGTACAAAATTAACCGCTATTTTTCAATCAACAGCAAAGTAGCTCTGCTACTACCCTTACAAAAACATGCCCAAAAGCTTTAAACTCGTTAACAATTTTATAATATTGACATAGACATTGCATGAAAAGCGGGGTCTACATTTGCAGCACAAGTCATGGAGCCCAAAGGAAAAAAAATTCTTATTGCCGACGATGAGCCGGATATCCTCGAGATATTAGAGTATAATCTTACTATGGAAGGCTATACTGTAGTTAAGGCAAAAGATGGCGATGAAGCACTGCAAACCGCCAAACAGCAGCACCCCGATCTTATTGTTCTTGATGTAATGATGCCTCGCAAAAACGGGATGGACGTATGCCAGATACTCCGTTCGCAACCCGATTTTGCTGATACACGTATTATTATGCTCACGGCGTTGAATGATGAAACCAATCACATCAAGGGACTGGAAATGGGTGCCGATGATTATGTGAGCAAACCCATCAGCCCCAAAGTGCTCATCAGCCGTGTAAACGCCCTCTTCCGCCGCACTGGAAAGGGTGAAGAAACGATTTTGAAAGTAGGCGATCTCCAGATTGACAAAGAACAGTTCATTGTTAAATACCAGGGGCAGGATATTATACTCGCCAAAAAAGAGTTTGAATTGCTGGCCTTGCTGGCATCAAAGCCAGGTCGTGTATTCCTGCGGCATGAAATCCTTAACCAGGTGTGGGGCGCTGATGTAATTGTGGGCGACCGCACCATTGATGTACACATCCGCAAGATCAGGCAAAAACTCAACATCGATTGCATTACAACAGTAAAAGGTGTGGGTTATAAATTTGAACTGGGTACAACTTAATTAGCTGTTAACTTTGTTTGGAAGGTCAAGAACAAACAAGATGCTTAATTCAAGTCAACTCTCTCCTGTACAGGTAGCAGCTATTAATGCGTTTACTATTTCTTTATTGGTTGGGTTGGCCAATTACTTCTTTATCCGCAGCTGGTGGATCGCACTAGTGAGTTTTGCAGTGCTGTTCATCATCAGCTACCTGCTCATCCGTTATTTTACTGAAAGGTTTATTTACCGGCACATCAAACTCATTTACAAATTCATTTCACAAACCAAAGCCACCAAACGGGAAGAGTTTTTTAATAAATCCATCTTACCCGAAAAAAGTTTACAGGAAGTGAGTGAAGAAGTGCAGCAATGGGCCGATCAGAAAAAAGAAGAAATTGAAACCCTCAAACAAAACGAACAATACCGTAAAGAATTTTTGCAGAACCTGAGCCACGAATTGAAAACGCCCATTTTTGCTGTGCAGGGCTATGTTGATACACTGCTGAGCGGCGCAATGCACAAAGAAGAAGTGGCAAAGAAATTCTTACTGAATACTTCCAAGAACATCGATCGTTTGGTAAATCTTGTTGACGATCTTGACGAAATATCCAAACTGGAAAGCGGCCGACTTCAATTGTACAAAGAAAATTTTGTGATACAGGAGTTAGTGGAGGAAGTGTTTGACAGCCTGTCTATAAAAGCAGCCGATAAAAAGATTCGTACATCGATTAAAAAAGGCTGTGAATTACCCATTACTGTTTATGCTGATAAGGAAAAGATACGCATGGTACTCATCAACCTGGTTGATAATGCCATTAAATACGGTAAGCAAAACGGCAGCATTGTTTTCAGCGCCTATAAAACACACAGTAACCTTGTATTGATTGAAATAAGTGATGATGGGTTTGGTATTGCCGAGGAACATCTCACCCGTATTTTCGAACGCTTCTACCGAACCGATCTTGCCCGGAGCCGTAAAGAAGGCGGCAGTGGTTTAGGTCTTTCTATCTGCAAACATATTATCGAAGCACACGGCCAAACCATG
>NZ_CAMLGT010000295.1 GCF_946479605.1 uncultured Lacibacter sp. | reverse complement strand
GCCTGCAGGTAACTCAGAGCAGTAGTTGCACTTTCTTTCATCACATTACCGAGATTACCTGTTAAACGCAGCTCACCTTTTCCTTCTGTTAAACTTGTTTCGATAAAGAGAATATCACCGCCTACAGCTGTCCAGGCAAGCCCCACAGCCACGCCGGGCATATTTGCACTTTTGTACATTTCATTGCTGTAACGTGGCTTTCCTAATATCTTTTCAATATCATTTATTGTAAGCGTCGGCTTCAATTTTTCTTTCAACGCATATTCTTTTGCCTGCGAACGCATGATGGATGCCAGCTGGCGGTCAAGTTCACGTACGCCACTTTCTCTTGTATAATCTTCCACTATTTTCCGCAAGACTGCATCACTCATCTTAAATGGAAACTTTGCCAGGCCATGCGCTTCTTTCTGTTTGGGAACAAGATAGTTTTTGGCGATCTCGATCTTTTCTTCCACTGCATAACCACTCAGATCAATGATCTCCAAACGATCTCTTAATGCAGGTTGAATAGAAGAAAGACTGTTTGCTGTTGCAATGAATAATACTTTGCTGAGATCATATTCCAGTTCAAGATAATTATCATAGAACGTGTGGTTCTGCTCAGGATCAAGCAACTCAAGTAATGCACTGGAAGGATCGCCACGGAAATCATTACCCAGCTTATCAATTTCATCAAGAATCATTACCGGGTTTGATGTTTTTACTTTGCGCAACGATTGTAAAATGCGGCCGGGCATTGCACCAATATATGTTTTGCGATGACCACGTATTTCACTTTCATCGTGCAAACCACCTAAACTGATACGAACATATTTACGGCCCAGTGCACTTGCAATACTTTTTCCCAATGATGTTTTGCCGATACCGGGAGGGCCAAGCAAACATAAGATCGGGCTCTTCATATCACCTTTCAGTTTCAACACTGCCAGGTATTCAAGAATACGTTCTTTTACTTTTTGTATACCGTAATGATCATGATCAAGCACTTTCTTCGCTTTCTTCAGGTCATACTGATCACTTGTGTATTCGCCCCAGGGAAGATCAAGCATGAGATCAAGATGATTGTACACCACTGAATAATCAGGCGTGGAAGGATGCATACGCTCCAGCTTTTCAATTCCCTTGCGGAACATTTCTTTTGCAGCATCGCTCCATTTCTGCACTTCTGCTTTTTTCTTCATCTCCTGTATCTCAAGATCATTTGCATCGCCTCCCAGTTCTTCTTTGATGCTTTTCATCTGCTGATGAAGAAAATATTCACGCTGCTGTTTATCCAGCTCCGTTCTTGTTTTGTTGGTAACCTTGTTCTTTAATTCAGTGTACTGTAACTCTTTTTGCAATAATGTAAGCAACAGCTCTGCACGTTGCTTGATGTTTTGTGTTTCAAGCAGGCGTTGTTTTTCAGCAATATCACTGTTGAGGTTATTGCTCACAAAGTGAACAAGAAATGCAGGGTTCTCAATATTCTTCAGAATAATAGATGCTTCACTTGGAATATTGGGTGACAGCTGAATAATCTGTGCTGCCATATCCTTGATTGATCCTGCAAGTGCTTTAAAGTTTTCATCTTCCGGTGTTGGCTCTTCCTGCAACACTTCCACTTTTGCTTTAAAGAACGGATCATCGGAAGTAAGCATGCTAATGCGGAAACGTTTCTTTCCCTGTATGATCACCGTTGTTCCGCCATCAGGCATTTTTATCAGCTTCACCACTTTTGCAATGGTGCCGGTGTATTCAAGATCAATAACAGTTGGGTCCTCCACGTTGCTGTCCTTCTGTGCCACCACACCCACCAGCTTATTGGTCTTGTATGCTTCATTAACAGCTTGAATACTTTTATCTCTTCCTACTGTAATAGGCAATACCACACCCGGAAATAATACTGTGTTACGAAGTGGAAGTATGGGCAACTCTTCCGGAATTTCCATTTCCTCTTCGTTATCCGTTTCAGCTTCATTCAATGGAATAATGGGTAAAAAATCTACATCCTCTTCTCCCGATCCCAAAAACAAATTCTTTTCGTTCATAGTTAGTGCTTTAGTCATTTTGACAGATAAGCCCCTTACTCAGGGGCTTTCTATATCATATTGTTCTATTGCCAAGATTAATGCCAGACCGTTTTGCCTGAAAAAAATGCAGTTGCTTACTGTGTAATGGCAAGTATGGGTTTACCCACACAGCCGCTTGGCATTTGAATGCGCAGCAATGCTGCTACCGTTGGTGCAATATCTGTCATATAAACTTCCTGGTTGCTTTTACCGGGTTTAATTCCCCAGCCATACCACAATAATGGAATATGACTGTCGTACGGGTTCCACAAGCCATGCGTTGTCCCAGTGGGACCACCATCAATCCAACCCGGAGCAAAAATGATCTGTATATCACCGCTACGCTTGGGATGCCATCCGTTTGCGATCCTGTCTTTTACAATTGCATTCATTGGTTGCTCCGTTAATTCATCCAGTTCAAATACCCGATCCACGCCTTTAATAGCTCTTGCATAATTCATCACCATCTGAACAACTGCTGCACGATCAATCTTTGCAGAATCAATGAGTTTATGATTCAGGCTCACCTGGTAGTTCGCTGCTCCCAATACAATATTTTCTTTGCCAAACGTTTCTTTCAACTGCTTATTTAAATCAGACACCAGCTTGTTATCATCAACAGCACCACCCGGCAGTTTATGTTCTTTTGAAAAACCTGGCACATGCGCCACACCATGATCAGCCGTGAGGAAACTGATGTACTGTCCTTTGCCCACTGTTTTATCTAAATAATCAAACAGTTCACCAAGGTCTTTATCTAAACGAAGAAAACCATCTTCTGCTTCAATTGAATTGGGACCAAATGCATGACCAATATAATCAGGTGAAGAAAAACTAACTGCCAGAAAATCGGTAATCACATCTTTACCCAGTTCTTCATTGGCAATAGCTTCCTTTGCCATCATCAGCGTCATTGTATTTCCGTAGGGTGATGAAGAAACTGCACCGTAATTTTTTCCAATAAATTTTTTAAAGTCGTAAGGAAATCCTTTTTGCTCTGCACCAAAAGGTTTCGCCTCATACTCGTTTTCATCTTTTGTACTTTGTACATAAGTGTTTATAGGATACAATGTATTCCACCCTTTTTCATAAAACGCATCTACATGTTTTTTACCATTGAATGCTTTTACCCACTGTGGTAATTCATTCATGTAATAAGTTGATGTAATCCAATCGCCGGTACGAGAATCGTACCAGTAGGCAGCGTTAGCGCTATGCCCTGCGGGCAAAATACCTCCACGATCTTTTATAGCAATACCGATTACTTTACTTCTGAAATTAGTTGCCAGCCGTAGTTCATCACAAATGGTTGTTGTGAGCATATTGCGTGGACTCATTTCACCTGCGTTAGAAGTGCTCCCTACTGTTTTTACGGTTTTATCCTCACTGCAATACATCATACGCCCAGCTTCATAATCGTACCATGCGTTACCTGTAATACCATGAACAGCAGGAACACTTCCGGTATACACACTGGTATGGCCGCAAGCTGTAATAGTTGGTGTGTAAGGAATGAATGTGTTTTCGCAACTGAATCCCTGGTTCAGCATCCGTTTAAAACCACCGTTTGCGGCATAACGGTCGTAAAAACGATAGAGATAGTCCCAACGCATTTGGTCCACCATGATACCAACCACTAATTTGGGTCGCTGCAGGTTGCCTGTTTGTGAAGGATTTGCGGCCGTTTTCTGCTGTGCATTTGCAAAGGAAACGGAAAACAGCAGTAAGAGAGAAACAACAAAACGCATATAATTGATTTAGTGGGCAAAGATACCGTTGAACGGCTGTTAGCAAAGCTATTTTTACATGAACGTAAAGCCTGCAGCAAGCCTTTATGAATCAGTGCCAAACCCTTACCTTTGCGGCAAATTTTTCACCCTTAACAATTTCATCATATGGCAGATATTTTTGAGAAGCTGATTAAGAACTATGGCCCTATTGGCCAACACAGAGAGCGTGCACATGGCTACTTTGCTTTCCCTAAGCTGGAAGGCGAGATCAACAGCCGTATGAAATTCCGTGGTAAAGAAAAGATTGTGTGGAGTCTTAATAACTATCTCGGTCTTGCCAATCATCCGGAAATCCGTAAAGTGGATGCTGAAGCCGCACAGCAAT
>NZ_CAMLGT010000294.1 GCF_946479605.1 uncultured Lacibacter sp. | reverse complement strand
TTTACAAAACATTGGTGGATGCAGTAAAGAATGGATTGATCACAGAAGCACAACTTGATATTTCATTAAAGCGTTTGTTTACGATCCGTTACCGTTTGGGCATGTTCGATCCTGTATCGATGGTGAAATATGCACAAACACCTTCTTCTGTGTTAGAAAGCGCTCCGCATAAAACACATGCCTTGAAGATGGCGCAGCAAAGTATTGTATTGCTGAAAAATGAAAAGAATACATTACCGCTTTCAAAGGCAATCAAAAAAATTGTTGTTGTTGGCCCCAATGCCGATAACAGCATTGCAGTGTTAGGCAACTACAACGGCACGCCTTCTGAAATTGTAACCGTATTAAAAGGCATTCAAAACAAACTCGGCAGTAAAGCAGAGGTTGTTTATGAAAAAGCCATCAACTTCACCAACGATACGGTGCTGGTATATACTGATATGCGCAATCAATATTCCATTGATGGAAAGAATGGTTTTAAAGCAGAATATTTTAACAACAAAGAACTGCAGGGCAATCCGGTTGTAACACAAACGGAAGAAACCATTGATCATTTCTGGCAGGAAGGTTCGCAGGTAGTTGGTAACATGAACGCTTATAATTTTTCTGCACGTTATACAACCAATTACACAGCCGATAAGGACGGCTTTATCACGTTTGAAGTGGAAGCCGATGACGGTTACAAATTCAGCATCAACGATCAATCGGTATTGGATGCATGGACAAGAAACCGCTGGGGTGCAAGAACCTATCGTTTAAAAACAGAAAAAGGGAAAACGTATAAACTGGTATTGGAATACTGGCAGGGCGAAGGAAAAGCCAATGTAAAATTAAGAGCCGGTAATTTTGAACAAACCAATTATGCAGCATTACTGAGTAAAGTAAACGATGCTGATGCCATTGTTTATGTTGGCGGTATTTCGCCACAACTGGAAGGTGAAGAAATGCGTGTTGATTATCCCGGTTTTAATGGCGGCGACAGAACAACCATTCTGCTGCCTACTGTTCAAACAGAGCTGATGAAGAAATTACACAGCACCGGCAAACCTGTGGTGTTTGTCATGATGACGGGCAGTGCCATTGCAACTCCATGGGAAAGCGAAAACATTCCTGCGATTGTGAATGCCTGGTATGGCGGACAAAGTGCAGGCACCGCAGTTGCCGATGTATTGTTTGGCGATTACAATCCTGCCGGTCGTTTACCGGTTACATTCTACAAAAGCGATAATGATCTTCCTGGTTTTCTTGATTACGGTATGGACGGAAGAACCTATCGTTATTTCAAAGGCGAAGCATTGTATCCGTTTGGTCATGGGTTAAGCTACTCAACATTTGCATACAGCGGTTTGCAGTTGCCGAAAACAATTACAGCCAACAAACCGGTTACCGTTACTGTAACGGTAAAGAATACAAGCAAAAGAGATGGAGATGAAGTAGTACAATTATATGTTTCACATCAAACAAAAAGCAAAGCACCTGTTCGAGCATTGAAAGGATTTAAACGTATCTCCTTGAAAGCAGGCGAAAGCAAAACCATCAGCTTTAAACTTACACCCGAAGAATTATCATTGGTAAATGAAACAACTGGCAAATATTATCAACCAAAAGGCAACGTACAAATCAGCGTGGGTGGTGGTCAGCCTGGTGTAAAGAATAAAACTACCAGTAATGTGATCAGCTCACAACTCCTTATTCAATAACATATACAATCAGCAGTATGAGTTCAAATAAATCAGGCAGAAGAAAATTCTTGCAAGACGCAACAAAAGCTTCCGGCTTAATGCTGTTTGCTCCAATAGCCGGCAAGTTCAAATCTGTACAATCAACAGAAAAGAAAAAGGATATTGTTATTCCACCGGGTAAAATAAAATTTGCAGTCATCAGCATCAATCATCCGCATATTTACGGAATGACGGATGCCATCAAAAGAGGCGGTGGTGAACTCGTTGCTGTTTATGCAAAGGAAGCAGATCTGCTGGCCGCTTTTACAAAAGCATATCCTGAAGCGAAGCTGGCAAAAAACGAAAATGAAATTTTAGAAGATAAGTCTATTCATTTAGTATTAAGCTCAGGTATTCCGGATGAACGGGCACCACTCGGTATTCGTGTGATGCAGCATGGCAAAGATTATTTAACCGATAAGCCAGGTATCATAACACTAGAACAACTGGCGCAGGTTAAAAAAGTGCAGAAGGAAACCAAGCGTATTTACTCGATCATGTACAGTGAACGGTTGGAAAACAAAGGCACAGAAAAAGCAAGTCAGTTGGTAAAAGCAGGAGCAATTGGCCATGTGATACAAACCATCAACCTTGCACCACACCGCATTAGTAATAAATTCGGCACATCAGGTTTGGCCGTACGTCCTGATTGGTTTTGGGACAAGAAACGGTATGGTGGAATATTAACTGATATTGGTTCGCACCAATTCGATCAGTACTTACACTTTACAAATACAACAGAAGCAACCGTGCTCATGTCGCAGGTAGGAAATGTTCATTTTCCGGAAGCGCCTTTGTTCGAAGATTTTGGAGACGTAATGTTGAGCGGAAACGGGGGTGTGGGTTATATACGTGTGGATTGGTTTACACCCAACGGGCTTGATAGCTGGGGCGATGGACGCCTAACCATTTTAGGAACTGACGGATATATTGAAGTACGGAAAAATATCGATATTCTCTCTGGCAAAAAAGGCGGCAATCAGTTGTACCTCGTCAATCAAAAAGAAACAGTGCATATGGATTGTAACAATGAAACACTTCCATTCGGGCCTGCATTTGTTGATGATGTTGTAAACAGAACAGAAACAGCCATGAGCCAGGCACATTGCTTTTTAGCAACTGAACTTGCTTTAAAAGCACAGAAACAAGCGAAGCAATTGAAATTGAAAAAATAATTTCCTGCTCCTGACATAACGAATGCTTCATTAAAAAGTTTGCCATGCAAAACGAAACCAAACTGGGTATCGCAAGAAGAAAATTTCTGAAGGATACCATCAAGTCTGCAGCAGGCACAGCCATTGCGCTGCACCTCCCAAGTATTGTTCCTGCAAGTGTATTTGGTAAAAATGCACCGAGCAACCGCATCAATATTGCCGCCATCGGTACCGGACGCATTTCACGTGGGCACGATATGCCCGGCGTGTGGAAACACGATTATGCACAGATCATGGCGGTGTGTGATGTGGATCTGAAACGGGCAACTGAAGGCAAGCAGTTAGTAAATGAATTTTATTCGAAGCGTGATAACAAATCATTTGATGGCGTAAAAGTGTACACCGACTTCAGGGAGGTTTTACAAAATAAAGATGTGGACGCAGTGCTCATCAGTACTCCCGATCATACACATGCGATGCTGGGTGTTGCAGCAGCACGTGCAGGCAAACATATTTACATGCAAAAGCCTGCTTCGTTAACCATTGCCGAAGGAAGAGTCATCAGCAATGTGGTGCAGAAGAGCGGCGTAAAATTTCAGATCGGCAGTCAGCAGCGTAGTGCCGAACAATTCCGTTATGGTGCAGAGCTTGTTCGTAACGGACGAATCGGCGAATTGAAAACAGTGTATGTTGGTTTGCCCGGCGATCCTCCCGGTGGCAAGAAAGAAGAAATGCCATTACCCAAAGATTTTAATTACGATCTGTGGTTGGCATCAACACCTGAAGTGTACTACACCGAAGACCGTGTGCATCCTCAGGTTGGTTATAACCGTCCGGGTTGGTTGCGTTGCGAACAGTTTGGTGCAGGCATGATTACCGGTTGGGGTGCCCATCATATCGACAGTGCACATTGGGGCATGGGTATGGAAGCGAGTGGCCCGGTTGAAATATGGACAGATCATGTTGAGTTTGCAACGGGTGGTTTGTGGGATGTGCATGGCATTTTTAAAACAGGTGCCAAATATGCAAACGGTGTTACCATGATCGTCAGCAATGAATTTCCGAACGGAATCAAATTTGAAGGAACCAAAGGCTGGATTTTTGTTTCAAGAGGTGATTACCAGGCAACCTCCTCCGACCCTAATGCAGGAACCGTACAGGCAAAGAAAATTGATGCAAGTGATCCTGCTGTTCTCACATCAGTCATTGGTAAAAATGAATTTCATTTTACTGTAAGTAACGATCATCATGGCAACTGGCTGGAAGCAATCCGTGATAATAAGAAGAC
>NZ_CAMLGT010000293.1 GCF_946479605.1 uncultured Lacibacter sp. | reverse complement strand
TGCATTGAAAGATGAAGCGTTGGCGATGCAATGCCGCAACCTGCTCATTATTACGGAAGGTTTTCCAACCTATGGCGGGCTTGCCGGTCGTGATCTGGAAGCCATTGCCATTGGTTTAAATGAAGTACTGGAAGAACCTTATCTGCAATACCGCATCCGCAGCATTGAATATCTCACCAATAAATTAATTGATGCCGGTGTTCCTGTCATGCAGCCGGGCGGCGGACATGCAGTCTACCTCGATGCAAAAGCTTTTCTGCCGCATATTCCGCCACAACAATATCCCGGACAGGCATTGGTTTGTGCTTTGTATACCGAAGGTGGTATACGTAGTGTTGAGATCGGTTCGTTGATGTTTGGCAAGTATGACGAAATAAATAATCTTATTCCTGCACAAATGGAATTGGTTCGTCTTGCAATTCCACGGCGTGTGTACACGCAAAGTCATATCGATTACGTAGCCGAAGTAATTATTGAAGTGTTTTCAAAACGAAACAGCATTAAAGGATTAGTGATTACAGAAGAAGCACCGATGCTGCGGCATTTTACAGCAAAGCTGAAACCCGTTGAATAAGTAAAATAAAAAGGGAGCTTCTTTCGAAACTCCCTTTGCTTTATTCATATGGGTTTTGGGTATTTACAATCCTTTCAATGTTTGCAGTCTGTGCCACTTATTTTCTTTCAACTCTTCCGCTGTTTCAAGGAAGCGGGCTGCCAACGCAGGATCTTTTGCTTTAATTACATTGAAACGGTTTTCATGGTACATAAACTCACTCAATGGTAACGATGGATCTTTTGAATCAACCACAAAGCGTTCGCCTTTTGGTTTCAGCGGATTGTAGTGGAACAATGGCCAGTAACCACTCTTCACGGCGAAGTCCTGTTCTTCTGCACCATGTGCCATATCAATACCATGTGCAATACAATGGCTGTAGGCAATGATCAACGATGGACCCGGATACGCTTCCGCTTCAAGAATTGTCCGTACAGTATGCATATCATTTCCACCCATTGCAATCTGTGCAACATAGGCTGTGCCGTGTGCAATAGCCTGCATCGCCAGATCTTTCTTACCTGCTGTTTTACCATTTACACTGAACTTGGCACTGGCACCGATTGGTGTTGATTTTGATTTTTGTCCACCGGTATTGCTGTACACTTCAGTATCCAATACCATGATGTTTACATTTTCACCGGTGCTGAGGATATGATCCAACCCACCATAACCAATATCATACGCCCAACCATCACCACCAACAATCCAGATTGATTTTTCTTCTAAGAAATCTGCCAGGTGGAACAGATTTAATGCAGCCATTGAACGTTCATGGCTCAACCTGTTTTTCAATTGTTTTACCAGCTCATGTTTTTCTGCAAGCTCAGCTTCAGTTGTGCCGTTGTTATTGATGATCTTATCAACCAGCTCTTCACCAATCATCGGACGCAACTCATCGAGCAGCTGCAATGCCATTTCTTTTTTCTTATTGCTGGCCATGCTGATGCCTAAACCAAACTCTGCATTGTCTTCAAACAAACTGTTTGCCCATGCCGGACCCACACCTTCTTTGTTTTTTGTCCATGGTGTAGTTGGTAAGTTACCACCAAAGATGGATGAACAACCTGTTGCATTCGCAACAATCATTCGCTCACCAAACAATTGTGTTAAAAGTTTAATGTACGGTGTTTCACCGCAACCGGCACATGCACCGCTGAACTCAAACAACGGCTGGAAGAATTGTGAACCCTTCACCGTATTCTTATTCACCCTTGTACGATCAACTTCAGGCAGTGTTAAGAAATAATCCCAGTTTTCTTTTTCCTGTTCCTGGATATCTGTTTTATCCATCATGTTGATGGCTTTATGACCGGGATCTGTTTTGCTCGTAATCGGACAGAACTCCACACACAATGTACAACCGGTACAATCTTCTGTTGATACCTGTAAGGTGTAGGCTTCTGTTTCTTTGTTCCACTCTTTACCAATCGGGTCAACATGTTTCCAACCATCGGGTGCATCAGCCAGCAATGCTTTGTCATACACTTTTGGACGAATCGCTGCATGCGGACAAATCATAAAACATTTACCACACTGTGTACACAAACTGGTATCCCAAACAGGAACTGCATCAGCAATATTGCGTTTCTCCCACTTGGTGGTTCCGCTTGGGAAAGTACCATCCACAGGAAATGCACTCACCGGTAACTCATCGCCTTCGCCTGCAATAATTTTACCCAACACCTGTTTTACAAAATCCGGTGCGGCATCGGGTACAGGCGCATCAATTGGTTTATCACCAATGGCATATTGTGCATAATCCACTTCGTACAAATTGGCCAATGTTTGATCAACGGCATCGTAGTTCTTTTGTACAACCGCTTCACCTTTTTTCCAATAGGTATCGTAAATAGCCTCTTTAATTTTTGCAATGGCTTCTTCACGGGGCAATACATTGCTGATGGCGAAGAAACAGGTTTGCAGAATAGTGTTGATGCGGTTACCCATGCCGGCATCCTTTGCTACAGTGTATGCATTAATGGCATAGAACTTTAGCTTTTTATGAACGATCTCTTCCTGTATTTTCTTCGGCAACTTACTCCACAGTTCTTCTTTTTCGTAAGGTGCATTCAAGAGGAACACTGCGTTCTCTTCTGCATCTTTCAGAATATCATACTTCGTTAAATAGTTAAAGTGATGACAGGCCACAAAGTTTGCAGACTGTACCAGGTAAGTTGATTGAATGGGGTTCTTACCAAAACGCAGATGCGATACAGTTAACGAACCCGATTTTTTTGAATCGTATACAAAATAACCCTGCACGTGATCGTTGGTTTTATCACCAATGATCTTGATGGAGTTTTTGTTGGCACTCACTGTACCATCGGCACCTAAACCAAAGAACAAACCACGGAACTGGTGTTGCTCTTCCAGGTGAAAGGTTTTATCGTATTCTAAACTTGTATGTGTAACATCATCATCAATACCAATGGTAAAGTGATTTTTCGGATGTTCTTTTTTCAACTCACGGAACACGGCTTTCACCATGGCAGGTGTAAACTCTTTGCTCGATAAACCGTAACGTCCGCCAATTACATGTGCATGATGATTTTCCTGTGCTTCATTCAACGCATTCACCACATTCATGTACAATGGCTCACCAATACCGTTGGGTTCTTTACAACGGTCGAGAACGGCAATACTCACCACACTCTTTGGCAATGCTTCCATAAAGGCTTCCACATCCAGCGGACGGAACAAGCGAACAGCAATCATACCTACATGTGCTCCATGCGTGTTCAGATAATCAACGGTTTCTTTTACAGCGCCTGCAGCAGAACCCATCAATACAACTACACGATCGGGATGCGCATGACCATAGTATTCGTACAATTTATATTTGCGTCCGGTTAATACTGCAAATTCATCCATCACGGTTTGTACTGTGTTCGGCACATTTGCATGATACGTATTGGCTGCTTCCCTGTTCTGGAAATACACATCAGGGTTTTGTGCAGTACCACGTATCGAAGGATTGTTCGGATTCAATGCACGGTTACGGTGTGCATGAATGGCTTCCATATCCATCATGCGTTCAATGATTTCATCAGGGATTACTTCAACTTCATTCAACTCATGCGAAGTACGGAAGCCATCAAAAATATTTAAGAAGGGAACTCTTGAACGTAAGGTAGATGCCTGTGCAATCAACGCCATATCCATTACTTCCTGCGGATTGTTGCCGAACAACATCGCAAAACCTGTTGATCGTACTGCCATTACATCACTATGATCGCCGAAGATTGAAAGCGCATGTGTTGCTAAACTACGTGCAGCAATATGAAATACCGTTGGCGTTAACTCACCGGCAATTTTAAACATGTTGGGAATCATGAGCAGCAAACCCTGCGATGCCGTAAAGGTAGATGCCAATGCACCGCCTTGTAACGCTCCGTGTATAGCACCTGCTGCACCTGCTTCACTCTGCATTTCCATAATACGGGGAACCGTGCCGAAAATATTTTTCATGCCTTTGGCACTCCACTCATCGGCCCATTCGCCCATGGTGCTCGATGGCGTGATGGGATAAATAGCACACACTTCATTGCACTTATAAGCAATGTAAGCGGCCGCCTCGTTGCCATCCATTACTTCGTAAACAGCTTTGTTTTTTTGCGCTGGTTC
>NZ_CAMLGT010000292.1 GCF_946479605.1 uncultured Lacibacter sp. | reverse complement strand
CCGAGGCCGGTTTGTTTTGCATCAACCATTGATAAAGCAGGCAACGTAAACCTGAGTCCGTTTAGCTTTTTTAATTTGTTTTCTTCCAATCCGCCGATTGTGGTGTTTTCTCCTGCACGGAGAGTAAGAGATAATTCTACAAAACATACATTGGAGAATGTACTGGAAGTACCGGAAGTAGTCATCAATATTGTGGATTATGAAATGGTGCAGCAGGTAAGCCTCAGCAGCTGCGAATTTCCAAAAGAAGTGAATGAGTTTGTGAAAGCAGGCTTTACACAGGAAGCCGCCACATTGGTACAACCACCCATGGTAAAGGAAAGCAAAGTGAAGATGGAATGCAAAGTGCTGGAGGTAAAACCGCTTGGCAGCGAGGGCGGCGCAGGCAACCTTGTTATCTGCGAAGTGCTGCGTATGCATGTAGATGACAGCATCCTCAATGCAGAAGGCACCATGATCGATCAACGCAAACTGCATCACATTGCACGCCTTGGCGGCGATTGGTATTGCAAAGTAGATGAGAACAGCTTGTTTCATGTAGCCAAACCAAATACTCAGCTCGGCATTGGTATTGATGCCCTGCCTGAAACCATCCGCAACAGTGCTGTTCTCACCGGCAATAATCTTGGTCAATTAGCGAATGTGCACGAATACCCAACAGTTGATGCTACGTTCGAAGATGAGCGGTTGAAAAATATCATTCAATATTTTTCCATCAATCCTGATGAAATGGATAAGGAACTGCACAAGTATGCAAAAGAGCTGCTCGATGCTGGAAAAGTAACTGAAGCGTGGCAGGTGCTGCTGGCCGATAGTTAAACCTTTAGCAAAAAATTTACTCTGGGTAGAGTAATTTTAAGTATGCCCCACGCCGTTCAAACCTGGTTTTCCTATTTCTTCATTATCGGATCGAGGTATCTCATTCTTGCAGGTGTTGCGTTCCTTATCTGGTATATAGTGCTTCGTAAACGGATTTACTTTAATAAAATTCAGCTGCGGTTTCCTTCGGTAAAAGATTATCAACGGGAAATTTTCTTTTCACTGTTTACCATGTTCCTGTTTTCGTTTGTGGCCTGGTTTTTTTTAGGTCAGCAGGAAATAAGAAAGCACACGTTGTTTTATAAAGACATTGATCAATACAGTCAATTATATTTCTGGCTGGCATTTCCTCTGTCGCTGTTAGTACATGATACTTATTTTTATTGGATTCACCGGCTCATGCATCACCCCAAACTGTTTCGTGTATTTCATTTAATCCATCATAAGAGTACCAACCCATCGCCATGGGCGGCGTTTTCTTTTCATCCGCTTGAAGGAATTCTCGAAGTGGGAGTTTTGGTGCTGATCCTTTACATCATGCCGCTTACAAAGTTTCACCTGTTGTTTTTCTTTTTGTTCCAGATGTTTTACAATGTGTATGGTCATTTGGGTTGGGAATTATTTCCGAAAAATTTTCAACGTACCTGGATCGGCCGTTGGATCAATACTTCGGTTACACACAATCAGCATCATCAATACTTCACCGGTAATTATGGTTTGTATTTTTTGTTCTGGGACAGGTTGATGGGTACCATGCGGGAAGATTATGAGGCGAAGTATGATGAGGTGAAGGGGAGAACTAAGAGTCTAAAGGAGGGGAAGGAGTGAAAGAGGGTTGTTCGCTACGCTCACATTTTTTTTCACACAGCGTTCACGGAGAACACAGAGATTAATGGAATTAGTAATTGGGTTTTTGGAATTTGGGTTTTGGACATTTAGTCTCTTCTGTGTTCATCCGTGCAATCTGTGAGCAACAGCAATAAAAAAAGGCCGCACTAAGTGCAGCCCTCTCTCTTTATCTTTTTTACTCTTTTATCTCTTAGCCCTTAGTTCCAAACAGCACCAAATACTTTCTTCATAATTTCTGTGGTACGCTTTACCGGGTTTTCACGGATCTCCAGTTCTTCTTTAGCGATCTGGTCGAACAACGCATCCACTGCTTTTCCTACAACATAAGCTGTAAGATCAGGGTTAAGTTTATTACGGGTAGTAGGGAGCCTGTTATAGCCATTCACCAGGTCGCCGTAATATTTTGTTGCTTCCACTTTATCAAGTGAATTTTTAACGGCAGGTGAAAACGCTGCAATTAATTGCTCGGTTGTTTTCTGGCGGAAATAATTGGTAGCACCATCTTTTGGTCCTTTAATGATGTTGATCGCATCGGTAATGGTCATCTGCTTAATGGCGTTCACAAAAATGGGCGTAGCATAACCCACAGCATCTTCGGCACCACGATTGATCTGCAAAATGGCTTTGTCTACTGTATTTCCCAACCCGATATTGCGTAACGTACGCTCAACTTTCTGTACTTCAGGGGGCAGCAAAATTTTATAGAAATCACTGCCAAAAAAGGCGTCGGTTTTGTTCAGGTTGCCTACAGCACGGGTTAAACCCTGTCCCAAAGCTTCTTTAATACCCTGTCCGGCTTCGGCTTCAGTAACAACTCCTGTGGCACCCGGTATAGTGGGTAATTGGCTTAATACTTCACACGAACTTAAAAGGAATACCGAAAGGGTAAGGGAGAGGAGAACTTTTTTCATCTGTTCAATTGTTTTCATTAATAAACGGTTTTTCAATGCAAAACGTTGCATATTCTGTGCCGAAGATACGCCTTTGCTGGTCTGCTGTTCTTACGGTAATTTTGCGGGCTGTTAAAAAGAAGCCAAACATCAAAACAGCTTCATTCAACCAATCGTTATGAGTACACATTTGAGCGAACAGGAACTTATCCGCAGAGAGAAATTAGCTGAGTTAACTAAACTGGGCATTGATGCATATCCTGCACCATTGTATCCCGTTACCCATTATTCAACTGCAGTTAAGGCAGGATTTAATGAAGATACCAAAGACGAGTACAAAGATGTTTGTATTGCCGGTCGTATTATGAGCGTGCGTGATATGGGTAAGGCCTGCTTTGCCGTATTGCAGGATAGCCATGGTCGCTTGCAGGTATACGTTCGCAGGGATGATATTTGCCCCGGCGAAGACAAAACATTGTACGATGTGGTGTTTAAAAAGCTATTGGACATTGGTGATATCATTGGTGTGAAGGGTTATGTGTTTACCACCAAAACAGGCGAAACAAGTCTGCATGTAAAAGAACTCACCGTTCTTACCAAATCATTAAAGCCATTACCGGTGGTGAAAGAAGCAGAAGGACAAACCTTCGATGCTGTTACCGATCCTGAATTCAAATACCGTCAGCGTTATGCCGATCTCATCATTAACCCGCAGGTGAAAGATGTGTTTGTAAAACGTACCATCCTTGTTAATACCATTCGTGAATATTTAAATGAGCATGGTGCATTGGAAGTTGATACACCTGTGCTGCAAACCATTCCCGGTGGCGCTGCTGCCCGTCCTTTCACCACACATCACAACGCCCTGGATGTACCGATGTACATGCGTATTGCAAACGAGTTGTATTTAAAACGTTTGATCGTTGGTGGGTTCGATTGGGTATATGAGTTCAGCCGCAACTTCCGTAACGAAGGGATGGATCGTACCCACAACCCGGAGTTTACCGTATTGGAATGGTACACGGCTTACAAAGATTATTTCTGGATGATGAATGTTACAGAAAATCTGCTGGAGCGTATTGCTATTGCATTGCATGGTACAACCGATGTGCAGGTAGGCGATAAAACCATCAGCTTTAAAGCGCCGTTTAAGCGTTTATCTATTTTCGAAGCCATTAAAGAAAATACCGGCATTGATGTAAGTGGTTTGGATGAAGAAGGATTACGCAGTGTGTGCAAACAACTCAATATTCATGTTGATGCATCGATGGGTAAAGGCAAACTGATTGATGAATTATTTGGCGAAACAAGCGAAGCAAAATGCATACAGCCAACATTTATCATTGACTATCCGATTGAAATGAGTCCGCTTACCAAGAAGCACCGCAGCAAAGAAGGATTGGTAGAACGTTTTGAGTTAATGGTGAATGGGAAGGAAGTTGCCAATGCATACAGTGAGTTGAACGATCCGATCGATCAGCGTGAACGTTTTGAAGACCAAGTGAAGCTGAAAGAACGTGGCGATGATGAAGCGATGTTTATTGATTATGATTTCCTCCGTGCATTGGAATATGGTATGCCGCCAACAAGTGGTATTGGTATTGGTATCGATCGTTTGGTGATGTTGATGACGAA
>NZ_CAMLGT010000291.1 GCF_946479605.1 uncultured Lacibacter sp. | reverse complement strand
AAATACCGATGAGAAAACCAAGATCGGCAAAGCGTGTAACAATGAATGCTTTTTTGGATGCAGCTACAGCAGATGGTTTCTGGAAATAATAACCAATGAGTAAGTAGGATGATGCACCCACCAGTTCCCAGAACATATAGATCTGGAACAGATTGGAAGATACAACCAGACCTAACATGGAGAATGTAAACAAACCAAGAAATGCGTAGTAAGTAGCAAAACGTTCTTCGCCTTTCATATAACCAAGGCTGAAGATGTGCACCATCAGCGAAACAAACGTAACCACCACCAGCATCATCACCGAAATAGGATCGAGCAGAATGCCCATATCGATCGACACATTTTCACTGAACGTAAGCCAGGTATATTTTACAGCGGTAATACTTTGGTATGCATCACCCACTTTTCCATTCACAAAAAAGTATTGGTAGGCAGTATAGAGTGATAAACCTGCTGCAACAAGTAACAATAGTGTAGCAATAATACCTGCCGACTGGTTAAAATATTTTCGCCCAAACAAACCCAGCAGTACAAATGCTGCCAGTGGCAAAAGCGGAATCAGGGCAATGTATGATGAGTAGTTCATGGCTTTAATATTTCATGTCAGTTGCATCTTCCACATCAATTGATTTATGACTGCGGTAAAGATTAATAATGATGGCAATTGCCACTGCAGCTTCTGCAGCAGCAATGGTTACAATGAATATGGTGAAGAAGATGCCGTCTAACTTGTCGGGGTAGAGATATTTGTTAAACACCACAAAGTTGATGTTGACGCTGTTCAGGATCAGTTCAATTGCCATCAGCATCGTAATCATATTACGACGGGTAAACAAACCATACATGCCGATAAAGAACAGCGCTGTGCTGACGAATAGAATATGTGAAATGGGTATATCGCTCATTTTTCTTCGGGTTTTGTTTTAAGGGCAATCACAATACAACCAACCATTGCTGCAAGCAGGAGAATACTCACTACTTCAAACGGTAATGCATAACCGCCTTCCTGTGTGTTAAGCATGGCATTACCAATGCGTGCTACATCACTGTCAAATGGCTGATCGATTGTAGGAAATCCGTATTGATCGATGAGTAAATAGGTAAACGCAAAACCAAACAGCACAGCCAATGCGCCTGCAATTGTTCGTAACAGCGGAGCCTTCGGCATTTCTTTTCCTGATTGCTGTGTAAGAAATATGGAAAAGATGATGAGTACAACAATACCGCCAACGTACACCACAATTTGTACCGCAGCAATAAACTGCACATCCATCCAGAAGTACAAGGCGGCAATACCAATTAATGAAAACAACAACCAGATTGCCGAACGGAAAATCTTACGGCTGGTTACCGATAAAACACCCATGCTCAGAATAAATGCTGAGATGAGATAAAATATGATTTGTGATGCTGTCATTTCTATTCTTTGTAAAACCAATGATCAATTACTCGATACCTGCACGGATCTTTGAACCGGGCTTATTTAATTTTTTCGTCAGCTGACTTCTATCAAACACACTATGTTCAAATGTTTGTGCCATTTTAATAGCACCCGTTGGGCAAGCTTCTACGCACAGGTTACACATCGTACACAGTTCAAGATGATACACAAATGTGTCGATTGCTTTTTTCTTCTTTCCTGTTTCTGCATCTACATCAAACTTGGTAATGATCTTGATCGTTGCATTCGGACAAGCCAGTTCGCAGGCAGTACAACCGGTACAGGCATGTTCATTGTTCTCATCATGAATCATCACCACTTCGCCTTTGAAGCGTTCGGGTAACACCAGTGTATCCCTGTTATCAGGATATTGTTGTGTAATGATTTCTTTGTGGTGGGTGAAATAGTAACCGGTACGTTTCATACCTGTTGCCAGCGATTTTATCGCACCCCAGATGTCTTGTATGTATTGTTTTAAAAACATAAGTACTCCGCTTAAAAATGCCAACCCATAATTGCAATCAATGTTACCAGCAGTAAATTGAACATGCTGATGGGTAATAAATATTTCCACTCCAGGTTCAGCAGCTGATCGATCCGTAAACGGGGAAAGGTCCAGCGGAACCACATGATCACAAAAATTAAAAAGAAGGTTTTGCCAAAGAACCATACACTCGATGGTATCCAATCCATCACGCCGTTAAATGCATGCCAGTTACCAATATGAAACGGCATCCATCCTCCTAAGAATAAAGTAGCACCAATGGCACACACAATAAACACATTCACATATTCTGCAAGGAAGAAAAGAGCGAATTTCATTCCCGAATATTCTGTATGAAAACCTGCAGTCAGTTCACTTTCTGCTTCAGCCAGATCAAATGGTGCACGGTTTGTTTCGGCCGTAACAGCAATAATGAAAATGATAAAGGCAATGATTACAGGAATATGTCCTTTAAACAACCACCAGCCGTTTTCCTGTGCCTGGATAATATCACTGATGCGCAAACTACCTGTCAACACAACAATAGCAAGCACCGCAAGACCGGCACTTAATTCATAGCTTACAATTTGTGCACCGCTGCGCATAGCACCCAGCAACGAATATTTATTATTGCTGGCCCAACCTGCCATTAAGATACTAATAACAGAAATGGATGATACCGCAGAGATGTACAATACGCCGATGTTCAAATCCCACAGTTGAAAATCTTTTGCAAACGCAATGGGTGCAAGCAGCAGCATGGCAACGATCATGGCAACAAACGGTGCAACGTTAAACAACAATTTATCTGCACCACCGGGTGTCATCCCTTCTTTCACTAATAACTTCAACGTATCAGCTAATGATTGCAACATTCCTTTTGGTCCTACACGATTTGGTCCGAGACGAATCTGTATCCATGCCGATACTTTGCGTTCCATAATTACCAAAACCAATCCGAGTGCGGCAAACAAACCAATTACGGCAACACCTGCAATCACCATTTCCACAATCAATGCCCATGTTGGGCTCATGTTTGCATTGAGCCATTGATCAATATTTGCTGCTATGTTACTTAAGCTCCACATTCGATTTTCGATTTATGATTTCTGATTGCTGATTTATGTCTGAAATCTGCAATCGCCATTCTGAAATTCTTTATCGGTCAATATCCGGTATCACCAGATCCAATGTTCCCATCGCTGCAATCAAGTCACCGATCTTTCCACCTTTTACCATGGTATTCAGCACCGATAGATTGGAGAAACCGGGCGAACGGAATTTAATTCTGTAAGGTGTAGTGCCACCTTCACTTACAATGTATACACCTAACTCTCCACGTGCTGTTTCAGCTTTGCTGTAGAATTCACCTTTGGGTAATTTCAATACCGCTTTTGTTTTTGCCTGGAACTCACCATCGGGAATATTATCGATTAACTGTTCAATAATGCGAACCGATTGCTGCATTTCACGAATACGTACCATGTAACGTGCAAACGAATCGCAACCATCTTCCAATACTTCATCAAACTCCAGCTTATCATAAATCTCATACGGATAAAGCTTGCGTACATCGCTGCTTACACCACTACCTCTTGCTACCGGTCCTGTACAACCGTAAGAGAGTATATCCTCGGGAGAAATAATACCAACACCTTTCATACGGTTCTGGAAGATGATATTGCCTGTTACCAGTTCATCGTATTCGTGGATCTTGGCTTTGTATAACTGCAGAAAATCTTTTACTCTTCTTTGAAAGTTGGGATGAATATCATGCATCACACCGCCGGGCACCATGTAGTTCATGGTTAAGCGTGCGCCGCAGGTTTCTTCCATAATATCGTTGATGACTTCACGTTCACGAAACGCATGAAAGAAAGGCGTGAAGGCACCAAGATCCATGGCCATTGCTCCCCACCATAGTTCATGCGAAGCAAGACGTGTCAGTTCATCCATCAGCACACGGATCACTTGTGCACGTGGCGGCACTTCCAGCTGCAAACCTTTTTCCACGCACATGGCACATGCATGGTTGTTGATGTGTGCAGAAAGATAATCCATGCGGCTTGTTACATAAATGAATTGGCGATAGGTAAGGCTCTCACACATTTTTTCAATAGAGCGGTGAATGTAACCGAGATGCGGTTCTACATTCTTGATGGTTTCGCCATTGAGCGTTACAACCAAATGCAACACACCATGTGTGGCAGGATGCTGCGGCCCCATGTTAATAATCAAATCGCCTTCCGTTGTTGTGCCTACTTCTTCAAACAT
>NZ_CAMLGT010000290.1 GCF_946479605.1 uncultured Lacibacter sp. | reverse complement strand
AATAAAAGTGAAAGGGGTTCATCAGGAAAATTAAAATAGCTGTAATTGTAACCTGTATTGGTGTTGATGCGGCCCGACAGACTGATGCCCATGCTCAACAGTTTGCCGCTATCAACAGGAAGCTGTTCAATAAAGTTGTTGATGATTGTAAGCAAATGCCTGAGCGATGCTTCTGTATTTTCTAATTTAAACGGAATTTTTTCTGTGGTGGAAACAAGTTGTTTTTTAAAATCAAGCAATCCAAGGTTAACGTAATAGCGCTTTACATCTACACCCACAAAAAAACAAGCTTCCGGAACAAGGCCATAAATGCTGGCACGTCGTCCGCCTGTTGAATCAACTTTGCCATAATCTTTCAACAAACCATCTTCAATCAGTTCGTTTACCAAGCTTGTGGTTTTAGGTACACTGATATTTAATTCACGACTTAGTTCGGTTATAGTAGTATTGCCTCCCTGGTCGAGGAGGTTTATAAGAGAGCGTTTCAGTGCTTTGTTCTTATACGCCACACCGGAGGCGTTTTCATTGCTGAAAACCTCAAGTATCTGATGCTGCGAAGCCATTAAAAGTAGAATGTTAAGTGTGTGCCGAATATAGTTTCTTTTGCAGAGATGATGCAAAAAAATATCCGGCAGTTAACAACCGGTTGTTGCTGTGTTGAACAATAAGTTGGCAGAAAAAGAGTGAAGAGAATAGAATAGATGATTTGCTTCACTTCGTAAAATAAAGCCCTTTCGTGTGAAAGGGCTTTTGTGTTAACGTTTTGCCAGGTCGGCCTTTTTAAAGATCGACCTTACTGCTGCATCAATTTCTTTTGATGTAAGATTGCGGCTGCTCACTTCATCAGTTGCCCATCCCTGCCAAACAGTTTTTCCTGTTCGTGCATCAATCATACTGATGGTGATTGTTCCTTCTTTTATTGAGCGCTCACTTCGATCGTAACCCATAAATTGCGATGGGTAGGTAACGTAAAAGAAACGCCTGAAATATGGGCTGAAGTATGTGCGTGTAAAAGGCATTGAATAAACCGGGTCGTTACGTTGTTCGGTTGAACGTTCAACAAGCAGATCATAACTCAGTAAAAGATCTGGCCTGCGTTTTGTTTCTGTCCATCCTGTTTTGTTGAGTTCCTTTGTAACTGATTCCCTGATCTTTTGTTCTGTAAGATCATTACTCTTGTTCCGGTATGTTCGTCCTTCACCATCTTTATTTACCCACGCAAATGTTTTATACCGGGTAAAATCAACAGTGTTATCTTTTTCAATATGAGCTGAGGGACCGCAACCAACCAACACCAAAAGTAAAGCAGGCAGCAACATCCATCTGTTAAACAGTATTTTCATAGAACCTCCTTTGTTTTAGTACGTATTGTTCAATTTACGTACCACAGACAGAGGAGGTTTGTATGAGTTTACTAAAGCAATGTGAAAAGAAATTGATTTGCTTTGGAAAATTAACAAAGTGTTGTTGCAGGCAAACAGTCGGATGGCCTGGTTGCTACTTATGTTTCACTGTTTTCATTTGTATAATATCCACTAAAAAGGCAAATGCCATGGAGAAATAAATATATCCTTTTGGTATTTTGAATTGCAAACCTTCAGCCACTAACGAAACACCAATCATCATCAGGAAGCAAAGCGCCAGTATTTTAAACGATGGATGTTTATGAATAAAATTGCTGATGGGTTTTGATGCAATAAGCATGATAACAACAGTTACAATTACAGCAGTATACATCACCCATAATTCATTCACCATACCTACGGCTGTAATAATGGAGTCGACAGAAAATACAAGGTCAAGCAAAATCACTTCGCCCAGCAATCTGCTGAAATTTACTTTTACAGGTACATTCGGTGTATCCTCGGCAGCAATTTCACTTTTATGATAAATTTCTTTTGTGCTTTTGTAAAGGAGGAAGATGCCACCTGCAATCAGGATGAGTGATTTTCCGGAAAAATCGATCTCAAACAAGCTGAACAGAGTGTTATCTAGCCGTAGTATCCATGAAAGCAAAGCAAGCAATATCAAGCGCATGATCATTGCAAGACCAAGACCCCAGAAACGGAGTTTGTTCCGCTGACTTTCAGGAAGTTTATCTGCAAGAATGGAGATGAAGATGATGTTGTCGATACCAAGAATGACTTCCAGTGCAATTAACGAAATGAGTGCAATGATTGTTTCAGACATGCTGCTTTGTTTAACGAAATTAAAAGATAGCCTTTTTCCACAAGAAGCGTGAATACAAAAACTGAAGAGCTGCTTTATTTTACAGCCAAGTTATTTCTTAAGTGCTTCTCTCACTTTTGGTGCAATCTTGTTTCCGAATATCTCAATTGATTTCATGAGCGATTTGTGCGATGGTCCGCCCACATCCATGTGTGCAGAAAAACGGGTGAGGCCAAACATCTCCTGCATGTGCAGGATTTTGTCGATCGCTTCATTTGCATCACCAATAATGAGAGCACCTTCTTTTCCACGGCCATATTCAAACTGGTTGCGTTGATAAGGGGGCCATCCTCTGCTGCTGCCCACACGGGTCATTTGTGCAGCATACAATGGATAATATTCATCGGCTACTGCTTTGCTGTTTTCGCCAAAAAAACAATGCATGTGTACACCCACCTGGTATTTGCTTTCATCGTGTTTAAAATGTTTGTACACATCTCGGGAGTATTGAAACAAAGGTTGAAACTGTTGAGGGTTGCCGCCAATAATTGCAAAGATGACGGGTAAACCTGCTTTGCCTGCACGCACCACTGATTCAGGCGTGCCGCCTACCGCCACCCAAATGTTTAATGCATCGTTTACTGCACGTGGTAAAACCTGTTGGTTAGTTAAAGCAGGACGGTGTTTGCCTTTCCACGTAATTGGATTGTTTTTGTTCAGTTGTACAAGCAGGTCCAGTTTTTCTTCAAACAACTCATCATAGTCATTCAGATTATAACCATACAACGGAAACGATTCAATAAAACTTCCACGACCGGCTACTAATTCTGCACGGCCGTTGCTGATTTGATCAATACTGGCAAACTGCTGGTACACACGCACAGGATCGGCCGAGCTTAATACTGTTACAGCGCTGCCCAGTTTAATTTTTTTTGTAACAGTTGCTGCGGCAGCTAATACAATTTCAGGAACAGATACTGCATAGTCAGGACGATGGTGTTCACCAATACCAAAAAAATCGAGACCCAGTTCATCCATCAGCTTTATTTCTTCAATCATTTCCCGCAGGCGCTCACCTGCAGGCAATGGTTTGCCATTTTCATCGTAATGGTTATCGCCAAACATACCAATGCCCAGTTCCATAAGTATTTATTTAGAGTGCAAAGATAAGAGGGGAAAAATTGCTGCTGAAGGCAATGCAATGCTGCAGCAGCAGTTTAACAGAAAAACTGTTATTTTCTTTTTCTGTTGATACCTTTTACCAGTTTTTTTGTGGGGGCAACAACAAACCTGATGGTTCTTGAAAATCTTCCGTCTGTTGGGTATTTTCTGTTAGAGGTGATGTTGTTGAAAATAAGTGCAACCAGCAACAGGATGAGCACACCTGATAATACAGGCGTAACCACAAACCAGTAACCAAGCTGTTTTATTTTTTCAGAACCAATTACAGCAATTAACGAAGTGGCGCCGCCGGGCGGATGTAATGTTTTTGTTATTTGCATGCAGATGATGGATACACCCACTGCAAGCGGGGCAGTTAACCATATAATATCGGGAAGCAACTTGCAGATGGTTACACCAATGATGGCAGAAATAACATGTCCGCCAATGAGGTTTCGTGGCTGTGCAAGCGGGCTTTGTATGGCACCATATAACAGTACAGATGATGCGCCGAAGGAGCCGATGAGAAATAAATTATCAGCTTCAGTAAATCTTGTATGAAGAAAAGCAATCAGACCAACACCTAAAAATGCGCCGGTAAACGACCAGAAATGTTCAACACGATCAATGAGTGTTTCTTTGTACACAACGTATTTGGCAATGCGGTATCCTCTTTTTATTCTTGCTCTTACCATTGTAAAAAACGAACGGGTGTGGTGATTGTTACAAGACCAATGATTGTGCAGTTGATCTTGTGCTAAGGAGTGCAAAGATAACAGAGAGAGAAGTTTTGAAAGCCTGGTTTATGGCTTACGATTGTTTGTTGTTGCAAGTGTTATTCATTTGGAATAGCTACTTCCAGTTTACAACCCTGGCCGGG
>NZ_CAMLGT010000289.1 GCF_946479605.1 uncultured Lacibacter sp. | reverse complement strand
AGCTCTTGTTGTGTAATGGGTTTTAGCCGCAGCATTTTGTTCATCCATCCCTTCATAATGCTGTTACTGCTGCGTTGGGCATATTTCATGTTCTGGTTATCGTACCCCGCCATGAGTAATGCCCGCAGAGCATACAGCAATACAAATAAAAATAATGCGCCATATAACAGTAATGTCATCATCTGTTAGAATTGGATTGGGTTTATTCTCAGCTTGCCATTTGATTTTAGTTCAATGGCAGGAGCCGGTACTTTAAAATACTGCAGCAAAAATAACGGAGCATTTACTGCCTGCACCGATCTGATGCGGTGCAGATCTGCATCAGGCGCAAAATAAAACTGCCGGCTGCGTGTAAACGAAGGTATTGCATTGCCTTTTATTTCTGTGGGGTTTTGTCGTGCACCAATCATACCATCGGCACCCATACCCACAGCTGCATTCAGCCACACAGGGAAATTGCTTTCTGTTTTCATGAACGATCGCAGGTTTACACTCAGCCAGTATGTTTGTCCATTATAATCTTTCATAAAACGTTCAGCCCATTTACTACCCAGTTGTTTGGGATTGTATTTTGCATAAGGCGAAAAGCTGGCTGAAAATTTCATGCCAATGCGTTGTTGCCCCCATCCAAATTGCTGTGCCGCAAACAATCCTGCTCCTGAAATATTTGCCAGCATATCCCCACCGGAAAATCCCCAGTCACGGCTAAAGCCATCCATTACTTCAACAATACTCAGGAAAGCAAGCGATGATAATGCGCTGCCAACAATTGCCTGGTTAGGTTTTACACCGCTCCACCGCAAAAGGTCGTGCTGCATTGTTGAAATATTATAGGCAGTGGCAGCATGGCCAAGCTTATCCATCTGTAACCATTCACGGTTATCGTTCAGAAAATGAAATTTGCTTTTCGGATATTTTTTGTACCACAGAAAATACAGACCAACAGATGTGAGAACAAACACCGCCGATTCTGTCCATACCACTTTGCGCAAACGATCGGGACGAAACTGGTCGCTTGGTGGCAGAAAATATTGTTGTGCACCTGATTGCTGAGCATGCATGCAGATAACAAACAATAGTAAAACGATTTTTTTCCAGGTAGAAGCAGCGGGCATAGTACACTGCAAAATACGGAAGCCCGGTTAATTAGCGATGTTTCGATGCACCGAAATAATGCTTTTATACGGCCAACTTAAAATGATGCATCCGGTGTTTGATTGTTAACAGCAGAATACTACATTTGAATCTCTAAAAAAACAAACTGTATGCAAGCAACGATTCAGGCCAATGTGCAAAAGTGGCTCGATGGAAATTTTGAGCAATCTGTGAAAGATGAGATCACAAAACTTCAGCAGGGTAATCCTGATGAACTGGCTGATTCTTTTTACCGTAATCTTGAATTTGGTACAGGCGGCTTACGTGGCATTATGGGTATTGGTACCAATCGTATGAACAAGTACACAGTGGGCATGGCTACACAAGGTTATGCCAATTATCTCAATAAAAGTTTTGGCGAAGGCAATGTTAAAGTGGTAGTGGGCCACGACAGCCGCAACAACAGTCGCCTGTTTGCAGAAATTGTTGCAAACGTAATGGGAGCCAACGGCATCAAAGTGTTTTTGTTTGAAGCATTGCGTCCTACACCGGAGTTGAGTTTTGCCATCCGTCATTTAGGTTGTCAGGGTGGTGTGGTTTGTACCGCATCGCACAATCCGAAGGAATACAATGGGTACAAGGCGTATTGGAACGATGGCGGACAGTTAGTACCCCCACACGATAAAAATGTAATTACCGAAGTAGATAAAATAGCCGGTGTTGATGATGTAAAATGGAGCGGAGGTGAAAGCAACATTACCTTGATCGGAAGAGAAATGGATGAAGCTTACATGAAGATGGTGCAAAGCCTCAGCGTATATCCTGAAGTATGCAAGGCGCAACACGATTTGAAAATTGTGTACACCTCTATTCATGGTACAGGTATTACATTGGTACCTGAAGTATTGCAACGTTTTGGATTTACCAACGTAACCATTGTGGATGAACAGAAAGAACCCAATGGTAATTTTCCAACCGTGGTGTATCCCAATCCTGAAGAAGCGGAAGCGATGAGCATTGGTTTGAAGAAAGCCAAAGAACTCGACGCCGATATTTTACTGGGTACCGATCCTGACAGTGATCGTGTGGGTATTGGTGTAAAAGATCACAACGGTAACTGGGTACTCATGAATGGTAACCAAACAGCTGTGCTTGCTTTTAACTACATGATCGAAGCAAGAAAAGCAAAAGGCATCAATCAACCGAATGACATGGTGGTGAAGACGATTGTTACTACCGAAATGATCGATACCATTGCCAAGGCAAGTAACATCAATTGCTACAATGTGCTTACCGGATTTAAATGGATTGCTGAGCTCATTAAAGAAAAAGAAGCAACAGAAAATTATATTGTTGGCGGCGAAGAAAGTTATGGGTTGATGATCGGCAGTCAGCTGCGTGATAAAGATGCCATCAGTGCTGTTGCATTGCTCTGCGAAATGGCAGCGTACGAAAAGAACAAAGGCCGCAGTCTGTACCAAAAAATGATCGATCTGTATGTGCAGTATGGTTTTTATAAAGAAAGTCTCATATCCATTACCAAAAAGGGCATGAACGGCCAGGCCGAAATTGCTGCGATGATGGAAGGTTACCGTAGCAATACGCCAACATCGATCAATGGTTCGGCTGTGGTACAGTTGCTCGATTATCAATTGCAGAAAGGTAAGAACTTACAGACTGGTGAAGAGTGGACGATCAACTTACCAAAGAGTAATGTGTTGCAGTTTATTTTGGCCGATGGCAGCAAAATTTCTGCACGACCAAGTGGTACAGAACCAAAGATCAAATTTTACTTTAGTGTAAATGCGCCACTTGATAAAGCTGAAAACTTTGATGCAGTGCATCAACAGTTGAACGATAAGATCGACGGCATTATTAAGGATATGAAGTTGAAGTAAAGTACGGGGCAGGAAGTACGAGGTACGAAGTAAGAATGCCCGGCTTAGTATAACCGTTCAGCATCAGCTGTCATCCCGAAGCAATGAGGGATCTGCTGAGCAAATTACATCGGCTCAACAGATTTCTCCTCACTTCGAAAAGACAATAAAAGATAAAGCTGCATCAATTGGTGCAGCTTTCTTATTTTGCACCCGCTTTATGAGACGATTTGAAGATACTTACCGCCACAAAGGATTACGCAAAAAATTAGTTGAGTTGTTGCGCAGCAAAGGCATTACCGATGAACGTGTGCTGGAAGCCATCAATACTATTCCCCGCCATTATTTTTTAGATACGGCTTTTGATGAAATTGCTTACGAAGACCGTGCATTCCCCATTGGTGAAGGACAAACTATTTCGCAACCCTATACCGTAGCGTATCAAAGTCAGCTGCTCGAAATAAAGCCTTACGATAAAGTATTGGAAATTGGTACCGGTAGTGCCTACCAGGCATGTGTACTGGCCGAAATGCAGGCACAGGTGTATACGATTGAACGGCAGAAAAAACTTTTTGATTTTAATAAAGCTTCTTTCCCTTTCTTAAAGAAATACCTCAACATTAAATTCTTTTACGGCGATGGGTTTGAAGGATTGCCCACATTTGCACCGTTTGATAAAGTGATTATTACGGCTGCTGCACCGTTTGTTCCGCCGAAACTCATTGAACAAATGAAGACGGGCGCCAAGATGGTGATACCGGTTGATGAAGGCGATGCCCAACGCATGAAACGCTTAACCAAACTTGCCGATGGTTCATATACCGAAGAAGAGTTTGAACAGTTTTCGTTTGTACCGATGCTGGGTGGAAAGCAGAATGGGAAGTGAGTACAGTTGAGCCAAACCGAGTGGTTAAGAAAACCATAAAGTCTCTTTTGCACTCAATTGCGAAAGCCACAATTTATCAGAATGCTGGGTTTTATTTTTTTCATTTGATAAGTCAATAAAAATAAGCTTATCATTTTCAAAGTAGGAAATATATTCATGCCCAAAAATGTCGTTGTAGGTTGCGCATAAAGCATTACAATTAGTTGTCCAGTTCATTGTTTTGGACATTCCACTTTGAAATGAATAAATAACTCTTTTTTGTTCCCATAGCGAGTTTGATTTATCAAGGTGAGATTTTACATCAATATTAAGGGCGGCACCTTTCCCTACATTTTCGATTGTGTACTTATCAAGTTCTGATAATT
>NZ_CAMLGT010000288.1 GCF_946479605.1 uncultured Lacibacter sp. | reverse complement strand
TGAACGCAACGCCTTATTTGCAGCAACTGGCCAATGAAGGGTTACTGTTTGAGCGTTGTTTCTCGCCGCACTTTGGTACAGCAAGAGGTGTGTATGCATTGCTCACAGGTGTGCCCGATGTACAGCTCAGCAAGTTTTCTACCCGTAATGCAGAGGCACTTGACCAGCATACGATTCTTAATTCATTTAAACAACACGAGAAGTTTTATTTCATAGGTGGCAACAGTGAGTTCAACAACTTTAAAGGACTGCTGGTTAATAATGTAAAAGATCTGCATTTGTATGAAGAAGGAATGTATGCCAGCCCAAAATTCAATGTGTGGGGCATCAGCGATAAGAATTTGTTTAAAGAGGCAAACCAGGTTTTGTCGCAACAGGAAAAACCTTTCTTCAGTATTATACAGACAGCCGATAATCACCGCCCGTTTGTGATCCCGAATGAAGATACTGCTGCTGTGGCTGATAAACCTGTGGATGAAAAACTGTTAAAGGAATATGGGTTTGATTCGCAGGGTGAATTGAAAGCGTTGTTGTACGCCGATTACAGCATCCGCCAGTTTATGGAAACGGCGAAACAACAACCGTGGTTCAGCAATACCTTGTTTGTGTTTGTGGGCGATCATGGTGTGAAAGGAAATGCAACTGCATTATATCCTGATGCATGGACCAACGAACGGCTTACCGACGAACATATTCCGCTGCTTTTTTATGCACCGGGATTTATTAAACCGGAAAAACGAATAGATGTAGTAAGCCAGGTGGATGTATTACCAACAATTGCCGGCTTATTAAATCAATCATACACCAACAGCACGATTGGCCGTGACCTGTTACGTAAACCAGCGGGGAAAGATTTTGCATTTATTATTCATCATGATGAAGCAAAGATCGGGATGGTGAACAACGGGTATTATTATATTCTCAATATGAATCTGCAGAAGGACACACTGGTGCCACTGCATTTTAATTCGCCCCAGCTTTCGTTGCAGAAATACGATGAAACCAAAAAGCAAATGGCAATTGAAACCATTGCGTTGTATGAATCGGCAAGATGGATGCTGCTGAATAATAAAAAGGCAAATGTGGGAGCCTTCGGCCGTTAAACCGATCACTTACTTCACTTTCTTTGCAACAATGATGAGGCGTGGTGAGTCTGTTACATGGTATGATTCAAAATGATAATTACCATAAACATCCTGCACCTGCAGGTCATGAAACGAAAACATATCATTGAAATCGCCGAGTGAAAACTTTGCTACTTTTTCAGTGAATTCGATTGGTTCTTCAAGATTTGCTTCATCTTCCACCACGATCTTCTTGTAAAAATGAGTTTCATCCAGCCAACGTGTAATGAAATAGTTCACATCATCTTTCTGAAACTCGCTTTTGTATTGCAAATGATTTTCGATGTAATGCGCATTCAGATAATCGATCACAAAAATTCCGCCGGGTTTTAATGCCTGCGCAATGGTGCGGATAGCATTGTCATGTTCACGCCTTGTACGGAAAAACCCAAAACTGGTAAAGAAATTAAAAGCGTAATCATAGTAATTCATGCGGAAGGGCAAACGCATATCATGCACAAAAAACTCCAGCCGGTCATTCTCTGATTTTTTTGCATCTTCAATACTGTCTTCACTGATATCAATGCCCGTAACCCGGTATCCTTTTGAAGCTAAATGAATACTGTGTCGCCCTCTGCCACAGGCAACATCCAGCATAAAAGCATTGGGTGAAGGTTGCAGTTTGTCGAGCAATCCGTCAATAAATTCGCCCGCTTCTTCATGATCCCGGTGAAAATATAAATGATGATAGTAAGGTGAATTGAACCATTCCCTGTACCACGATGTTTTTGTATTGGTGAGTGCGTCCATTTGACTATGTAATGCTACTGCTGAACTTACGAGCAGCAGCAGTGTTTTAAAGTTACTATTTCTTCGTTGCCCAGATAGTATTCAGTTCTGCTGAAGTAAGTACGCCTTGGTAGCGCCAGGTTTCTTGCCCGTTCTTCAAAAGAATGAAAGTGGGTAATCCTTCTGCATTTAACTGCTTCATAAGATCGGTATGAATTCCGCCATCAATCTGCAGAAAAAAGATCTCTTTATGTTCTGCTAGAAACTGGTTAATGATGGGTTCCATTTTACGGCATGGAGGACACCATTCTGCTCCAAAATCAACCAGCACATATTCCTTACCTGCAATTTGTTGCTGGTATTCTGCCATGGTCATTTGTTTGATATTGGCAACAGCTTCTACAGCTTTGCCGCTGCGTTTCCAGCTACTGAACCCGCCTTTTAATTCGATCACTTGCTCAAATCCATTTGCCTTCAGCCAGTTTGCAGCTGCTGAACTACGTGGACCGCTCAAACAATATACATACACTGGTTTTTGCTTGTCCAAAGCTTTAGTACGTTCTGCAAATTCTTTTTCATCATTCCAGTTGGCTTGCAAGGCAGATTGAATATGTCCGCTTCTGTATTCACCGGCAGTACGCACATCCAGGAGCTGAACGGGGGATTGCTGTAATCCCTTTTCAAAATCATCAGCAGAAAGTTCTGTATTCTTTTGTGCAGTGCTATTGCAACCCAACAAGAAAAACAGCACAGATAAAAATGATAAACGCATGTTCCACATGCTGCAAAATTACATGCAAAACAGCGGTTCCCAATATCTAAGATGCTATGCTGTGGAGATTATGTGCAGGACTGTTTAAATACTGTTATTCCGCTTCTTTAAACTTGCAACTTATCGTTTAACAATTAACTTTGCGGCCTCTATGGTCACCCGGGTTGTTGTTTTTATTCATGCTGTTATTGATTGGTTTTATCCGCCATTCAAAAAACTGATGCCCATGCAAACATTCCGTTATGCGGCTTGTGGCGGAGGCAATACCCTTTTGGATATCAGTTTATTTTATATCAGCTACAATTTCATCCTGCACAAAGAAATGGTACATACGCCGTTTATGACAGTGAGCCCGCATATTGCTGCTTTTCTCATGTCCTTTATTGTAACCTTTCCGGTGGGATTTTTTCTTAGCCGCTACGTAGTGTTTGAAGGAAGTGCAGTGCGTAAGCGGGAGCAGTTACCTAAGTACATGGCGGTGGTATTGGGAGCTATTCTCCTCAACTATTTTTTCCTGAAAATATTTGTGGAAACATTTCACATGTATGCCACACTTGCCAAAATCTGCACAACTGTATTTGTAGTAGCATTCAGTTATTTTTCGCAGAAGTATTTTACGTTCAGGCCCCCTTCCGACTTCCCCCAGTAAGGAAAGCCATCTTTGCGGAGCCCTTACTTATATGCTGCTCACTACATAATACAGCATAAAGCAACAGATCACAAGTTTCAGAAAGCTTCCGGCAAGAAAACCTGCAAAAGAACCAATTGCTGCTCTTAATGCAATGGTGGAATTGTTTTGCGCAATCATTTCACCAATAAATGCCCCAACAAACGGTCCGATGATCACACCCCAAGGCCCCAGCCAGAAGGCTGCAATAAACCCAAGCGTACAACCCCACACGCCATACTTTGTGCCGCCAAATTTTTTGGTACCCCATATCGGAATAAAATAGTCCAGTATCATTGATGCCAGCATGATGACGGCCCAGAAGATCATAAAACCCATGCTAAACGGAGTGTCCTCCCGTAACTGTTGCAGCAATAATCCACCATAGGCTATAGGTGGGCCAGGTATTAATGGTAATATGCTGCCCAACATGCCAATTATAACAAGAAGAATACCTGCTGTAATGATTAGCCATTCCATATATTAAAGATAAATAATGCAGAACTGGGGGCTTGTTTCATTCTGTTAAATCCCTGCAGAAGCAGCTTGGGAGAAGGCGCATAATAGTGCCGGTTTTTACATCATTCTTATTACCTTACATTTGCCGCAAACGATTTCTAAATTAGCTATATGACCGTAAACCGTAAAGTTTTAACCCTGGATGAATTTACCATTCAACAGCTGCGCAATTTTCCACAGGCTACAGGTGAGTTAAGTAGTTTGCTCCGTGATCTTGGTCTTGCAGCCAAGCGTGTAAATGTTGAAGTGAACAAAGCCGGTCTTGTTGATATACTTGGCGATGCAGGTAGTATAAATGTGCAGGGCGAAGATGTAAAAAAGCTCGACATATTTGCCAACAACCAGTTCATGAAAGTATTGCAGCATGGCATCAGCTGCGCAGGTATTGCCAGCGAAGAATTGGATGATATTGTGGTGTTTGATGATGAGATCAGCAACAATGCAAAATATGTGGT
>NZ_CAMLGT010000287.1 GCF_946479605.1 uncultured Lacibacter sp. | reverse complement strand
ACGCTCATGCTCACCTGGGAACTTACGGGTGAGGTTAAGCGAAAATTCTGAATCACGTTCATTTGCTGTTTCTGCATCGGTGCGCATGCTGCTGTTTGTTAAAATGCCTGCTCCGTTAAAATCTTCGTACAGCAGCTTGCTTGTATTATTTTCTTTTCCGCCGTCAATAAGAAAAGATCCTGTTAATGTGGTGTTGGAAGAAAGATAATAATCAACACCCGCCATCAGGTTAAACGAAACATCTTTACGTGTGCGGTTATTTGTTTGGTTATACACAAAACTGGTATCGGTACCGGTAAAACGCTGAATGGATGAACCGTTGCCGGGACTTTTCCTGTAGTTGCTTCCAAAGCTGGAAAAGAGGTTCATCTTTTTTGTGCGGTAATTAATGCTGTATGATCCGCTGAAGTTTGCAGGCACACCGGCAGTGGCAGTAAAGTTGCCGTTAAATCCTCTTGTTTTGTTCTTTTTGAGAATGATGTTGATGATGCCTGTTTCCCCCGCTGCATCATAACGTGAAGATGGATTGGTAATCACTTCAATCCGTTCGATCATGGAACCTTGCAGGTTGCGCAACGCATCTGTACTGCGTATGCCGGTTAAGGCAGAAGGTTTTCCATCTATTAAAATACGCACACCCTGGCTGCCCCGTAAACTTACATTGCCATCTACATCAACAGTTACCGATGGAATGTTTGCCAATATCTCCGATGCATTTGCCCCAACATTGTTTACATCCTGGCTCACATTGTAAATACGTTTATCCAGCTTCAGCTCCATCATCTTCTTTTCTGCATTCACAACAATCTCTGTCATTTGCAATGCGCCCTGCTCCAGCACCAATACTCCCAGCTCAATATCCTTATTGCTTACCTGTAGTTTTTCAATACGTTTTTCTTTGTAAGAAAGAAAACTGATGGTTACAGTATAAGTACCGGCAGATAGTTGCAGGATGAATTTTCCTTTTTCATCTGTTACAACATTTAAGGTTGAATCGGAATTAGTTGCTGCAGTTACAGAAGCCAATGCAACCGGTTTCCCTTTTTCATCATTTACTGTGCCTTTTACTGCAAACAGTTTTACCTGCGCTGTGGCAGCATGGGTAATGAATACACAACAAAAGAAGAAACAGGTAAACAACTTCATCATGAGCTTATGTTTGTTGCCAAGATGCAGCCTGTACACAGAAACGTTGCAATTTGGTTTGAACAATTCCCGGTAATTACCTCATGTTGACAGTGAGAACCAAAGTTACCAACAGCAACCTGAAACTAATTTCCGTTTGTACCATTCCCGGCGGCATTGTAAATGAGCCAATTGAGCCTTGAATTTATTTTTCCCCATATCTGTGACTAACTTTTTCCCATCATCCCCGCTTGCGGGTATAGTACAGATGGGGGGCAATCCGTATTTTGCAGTAATTATGAGAGCCTATATATCCATCAGTTATCAACGCCGCCGCAGCCTTAACACCGCCATCACTGCAATTATGAGTGTGCTGGAAGAGCACAGGATTGAACCATTTGTATTTGTTGATCATTACAAATTTGAAGAATCGCAGGAAGAAGATATGATGCATGCAGCATTGGCAGAACTTGATCAATGTGATCTGCTGATTGCTGAGACATCACACAAAGGCATTGGCATTGGTATTGAAGCCGGCTATGCAAAAGCAAAGAACAAACCGGTTATTTATCTCCGTCATAAAGAAGCTGAACATTCCACCACTTTATCGGGCGTAAGCGACCACCGTATTATTTATAAAAGCTCCGATGATCTGCAAAAGCAACTGCAGGATATTGTAAAAGAATACTTCCTTGACGAAGAAATGATTGCCAATAGTGCAGGGCAAGCATGACGCCTTTTAAAAAACTTCTTCCTGATATTATGATTTCTGTAGAAAAGGTTATACTTTTCTGAGAGATGTCTTTGTCTTACCTCCTCCTGATTTTACCTGTATGATCTCCACCTTGCCATAGATTCAGGATACACGATTTTTTTATAAACCAAAATCACCAACTATGCTCCAATCATTAAGAGTTGTTGGCATTGCAGTATTGTTTCTGCTACTGATCAATGCATGTAACAACCAGGCTACAGAAACAAAAGAATCAACCGCTACTCCGGCTCCTTCAGAAGAAGATAAACTAAAAGAAGGGGAACGCTTAGTGGCCTCACTCGACTGCGAGATCTGTCACTCCCCCAAACGTATGGGACCAAAAGGTCCTGAAATAATTCCTGAGTTGCGTTTTGGCGGTCACCAGGCTGGCTCACCACTTCCTCCTTATGATGAAGCAACACTGAAAGCAGGATGGGTATTGTTTGCTCCTGACTTTACATCCATGATCGGCCCATGGGGACAATCGTACACAGCTAATATCAGCAGCGATTCCACAGGTATTGGTATGTGGAGCGAAGAACAGTTTAAAAAAGTATTGCGTGAAGGAAAATACAAAGGCATGGATAATACAAGACCCATTTTACCACCCATGCCATGGGATGCTTACAAAAACTTAACCGATGAAGAGATCAGCAAAGTGTTTGCGTTCCTCAAATCAACCAAGCCTGTAAAGAATGTGGTGCCGGCAGCAAAAATAAATCCGCCACCACCGCCTCCGGCAAAATAGTATCAGCATAAAAAAGGTCTTACTTGTTGTAAGACCTTTTTTTATCAATTGATTCAATATTATTTCCCGGCCTGTTTCACCATCAGCGCCTGAATTTGTTTCATTGTTTTTTCCATACCATCAGCACTACCATCTAAGAAAATAATATTTCCTTTTCCATACTCTGCAAAATTTTTCACAGCTTCCGTCCACATACTGAAGAGGATCACGTTCGTATCAAGATTGGCTTGTTTCATTTGTTCAGCAGCTTCCGTCATACCTTTTGCAACTTCCTGGCGGAAGAGAGCCACACCCTGTCCACGCAAACGTGCTGCTTCACGTTCTGCTTCTGCAGAAATCTTGATGGCATTACCTTCTGCCTCTGCTCCTTTTGTTTTGGTAATGAGCAAAGCCTGTCCTTCGTTTTCTGCAGCAGCTTTCAGGTTATTACTTGCTACTACCTTGCTCATACTTTCCATAATGGCCTGGTCAAACGTAATATCGTTGATCTGCAGATCCTGTAAATGATAACCCCACTCTTCCAGTGAATGATCGATCTCTGCTTTTACATAATCAACGATCTCTCTGCGCTGACCAAGAATTTCAGCCTGGCGTTTGGTGGCAACATAACTACGGATATTTCCTTCAATGGTACGCACCAATGCCTGCATGAGATCTTTATCGCTGAAGAATTTGAATGCCACTTTCTTGATGGTTTCTTCATTTGAGTTCTGCACACTGTACAGCAACATGCTTTTAAAATAAACATTTGCCTGGTCGATGGTTACAGCCTGGAACTCCAGTTCCACCGAACGGTTCTGGATGCTTACACGTTTAAACACCTGCTCAATAAGCGGTATCTTAAATTTCAAACCCGGGCCAACTGTACGCTGATACTTTCCAAACATGGTAATAACAGCCATTGTTCCCTGGTTAACGGTAAATAGCCCGCTGAACACAATAAATAAAATAACAAGAACAAACCAATAGTTAACTAAGAAATCCATAGTGGTAAATTTTAATAGCCAAAGTACCGTATTCCTTTTGATAAAAGGAAAGAAACTCTGAGATAGATTTTCTATTTTCGAAAAAACAACCACTATGTCCCGTACAAAGAAAGTATTCATCGGGCTGTTTGCCTTTTTGCCATTGATTGCATCAGCTGTATTTCTTATTTATTTTTTTGCCGGCATTTTCCCGGAGATCCTTCGTATGGAACACGAGCACGGCGAGGTTACACCCGAATTCTTTTTTGGTAACATGATGGGGTTTATTGCAGCATTGATCATTCTCACTTTTGTGCAACTTGGCTTAATGATCTACTTTATTATTCACGCCATTAATAACAAACGGGTAAAGAATGAAGAGCGTATCATTTGGGTGCTGCTGTTCATTTTTGTAAGCACCATTTCTTTTCCTATTTACTGGGGCATACGCATCTGGCCCGAAGAAAAACCCGAAAGTAATTTTATAAAAATGTAGAATTACAAACCTTACCATTTTCACATGAAATTTTTATTGCACACTATTCTGTTTTCCATTCTTCTTTCATCAAAAGGTTTTGCATTTTCTGCCGCACCGCTGGTTAGTTACGAAAACGGAGAAACTACAGCCACAGTTCAAAAAAAGAAGAACCCATCTTCGTTTAAAAAGTTCCGGAAAGCAACAGAGCAAAAGCTTGGCAGAAAACTTGGCTTGATGGAGAAAATAGGTTTGTGGTATTATACAAAACTTATGGGCAATCCCGATGTGGATGTACGGAAAG
>NZ_CAMLGT010000286.1 GCF_946479605.1 uncultured Lacibacter sp. | reverse complement strand
CAAGGTTTCCCAGGCATCAAACAGCATAAACAGTTCTTCGGTGTTTTGCTCGTAGGCCAGTTGCATGGTTTTGTAATTATTCTTTAATGCAGGAATAATATTTTCATCGTACAATTTCAACTGTTTGGTTTTTAACTCCAGTTCGTTACGCATGCCATAGGCCATACCGCTGTATTCATTCAGCAACATTTCTTTTTGTGATTGCAAAGCAGCTGCTTTCCATTTCAAGCTTTCAATATTGGCCTTGTTCATCTTCGACGACCAGCCCGTGAGTGGCAGCTTCATCATACCCATTAACGAAAACTGCATAGGCAACCCACCAAAACCAAACATGTGCTCGTAGCGAATACCGAACTGTGGCTTTAAACTTTGTTTTTCGGTTTCCTGTTTCAACCAGGTAAGATTGATGTCTTTATCAATTGCTTTGAAATCACTTCTGTTCGTATAAAACAAACTGCTGTCGAAGACCAGTGAAGCGTAGGTTTTTAATTCGTACGAGGTATCAATATCAAATGCCGTCATGGCATGCCGGTTCATGAGTGCATTGATGCGGATGCGTTTTTCCCGTATATCGTTTTCATACATCAACCGCATATTCTGCACATTACCCAACGCTGCTTTGGCTTTGTAGTACGCATTGATCTTTTCCAGGTTGTTCCGGTAGCGTATCTCCGCATTTTTGATCATGAAGTCGAGCAGCTTTTCATTCTGGTCAAGGATAGTTAGCTTCTTTTTCAGAATGATCCATTCGTAATAAAACAGCTTGGCATCGTTAATCAGTTCGTTCAGTGATGCATTCTTTTTTTCTTTTTCAACTGATGACATGGCTTCCATATACTTTGCATCAGCATTTTGCTTTTGTTTATTGGGAAACATTTGTTGTCCGCCAAGCATGTATTGCCCCATACCTTCTTTAGAACCGCCCATACCATCATCCATTTTTTTCCAGCGCATGGGGTTGTAAGGCGTCATAAAGAAGCCGCTGCTGAACTCCGGCGGCATCCAGCTTTTAGCACCTTTGGCCGCTTCATCCATGGAGCGTATTTCATGCTCGTACATTTTTACAACCGGGTGCGATTGTTTAATGCTGTCGATGATGGCATCGAGCTTTAATGTTTGTGTTTGTGCAGTTGCTGCAAACAGCAGCATTGCTGCAAGTAGTTTATTCTTTAACATCGATCAAATCAATTTTGCCTTTACGTTTTAATTCCCGTTCCTTGATCATTTCAAAGATCACAGGTGTAATAAGCAGTACATAAATGGTTGATGAAATGGTGCCGCCGATCAGCGGTATGGTGATGGGTCGCATAATATCGCTGCCCACTCCGGTTGCCCACAAAATGGGAATCAAACCAAACAGACCAACGGATACGGTCATAAGTTTTGGACGTAACCGTTTTACCGAACCTTCCAATACATATTCACGAATAATAGCAGGCGTGATGGTTGCTTTTGAGTTGCCATGTTTTGCCACCATGTTATTCATTGCTTCGTTGAGATAAATGGTCATGAGCATTGCTGTTTCAATCGCCATACCAAACAAGGCAATAAAACCAACTGCCACTGCAACCGATAAGTTGATGCCATAGAAGTACACCATAAATACACCGCCGATCAATGCAAACGGAACAGTGATCATGGTAACAGCTGCTTCTTTAAACGAATGATAGGTGAAGTACAGCACCATAAAGATGATGAGGATAACAATGGGCATGATCATCATGAGTGTGCGGTTGGCCCGTATCTGGTTTTCCCATTGTCCGCTCCATTCCAGGAAATAGCCTTTGGGTAATTTGGTCATCATCTGGTTGAGTTTTTCCTGCGCTTCTTTTACCGTACTACCCAGATCCCTTTCACGTACATTGAACAATACCGTACCACGCAGCATGGCGTTTTCAGAATTGATCATCGGCGGACCATCACTCAACTGTATATCGGCAACCGCTTCTAATGGGATAGGGCCGAAGTCCATTGTTTGTACCTGTAAACGTTTTAGTGCCTGCAGGTTGTTTCGAAAGTCCTGACCATATCGTGCATTCACCGAAAAACGTTGACGGCCTTCAACGGTTGTGGTAAGTTTCATGCCGCCCAATGCACTTTCAATGACAAGATTTACATCATCCACACTTAAACCATAACGACCGATCTCTTCACGCTTCACTGAAATATCAATGTACTTACCACCGGTGATCGGTTCAACGTAGAGATCTTTCACGCCATCAATTCCTTCAAGCTGTTTTTTGATCGTTTGTGCAAATGCATAAATGCTGTCGAGGTTTTGTCCATATACTTTCAATCCAACATCGGTGCGGATGCCTGTTGACAGCATGTTGATGCGGTTGATGATGGGCATAGTCCATCCATTGGTTACACCCGGTATTTGCAGCTTTGCATTGAGTTCATTGATGATATCATCTTTTGTTTTGCCTGTTCGCCATTCGTGTTTGGGTTTTAACAGGATGATGGTTTCGATCATGCTGATAGGCGAGTTGTCGGTTGCTGTATTTGCACGGCCTGCTTTGCCCAGCACATGTTCCACTTCGGGCACAGTGCGGATGAGTTTATCCTGCACCTGTAACAAACGTTTGGCTTCCGAATTGGAAACATCGGGCATGGTAACAGGCATAAACAACAGCGAACCTTCATCAAGTGGTGGCATAAACTCCGAACCCAGTCTTGTCATCATTACAACACCTGTTGCCAATGCGAGAATGTTAACAGCAATGGTTGTTTTACGCCATCGTAAACAAAAGTTTAAAACAGGCGTATACACTTTTTCAAGTGTGCGGGTAATGGGGTTGGCACTTTCCGGTTTCAAACGTCCTTTTAAGAAAAAAGAAATCAAAACAGGAGTTAGTGTGATGGCAAGTATTGCATCGATCAAAAGGATAAATGTTTTTGTCCATGCCAGTGGATGAAACAATTTTCCTTCCATACCCGTTAACAGAAATACGGGAAGGAAGGATGTAACCACAATAATGGTGGAATAAAATACACCCGGCCCCACCTGCTTCGATGAACGTTCGATGATGTTCATCTTTTCTTCGGCTGTTAACGGATCTTTATGTTGTTTAAATAATTTCATACGCCTTATTTATTGCTTGATGTTCATTGCCTGTTCTTTATCCAGCTGTTCTTCGCTGATGTGCCGGTATGCGTTTTCCACCATCACAATACCATCATCCACCACTACGCCAATAGCGAGTGCAATACCGGTTAAACTCATAATGTTGGAAGAGATACCGAACAGCTCCAGGAAAATAAAACCTGCTGCAACAGAAATGGGTAATTGAATTAAGATGATGAGTGCACTTCGCCAATGAAACAGGAAGAGTAAAACAATGATTGATACAGCGATCATTTCTTCAATAAGTGTTCCTTTAACGGATTCAATGGCTTCCTGTATCAACGTGCTTCTGTCGTACGATGTTTTGAAGCTTACGCCTTCGGGTAACCCTTTTTCCACTTCTTTCATTTTTTCTTTAATGGATGCGATCACTTTGTTGGCGTTTTCGTTGTAACGCATCACCACAATGCCGCCTACCACTTCGCCTTTCCCATCCATATCAAAAATGCCGAGGCGCAGATCGCCACCCATTTGCACAGAGCCCACATCTTTTACCCGAACAGGAATGCCGTTGTAATTGGCTAATGCAATATTTTCTACATCTTCTTTGCTTTTAAGATAACCCAATCCACGGATGATGTAAGCCATGTCGGCCATTTCAAATTTGCGTCCGCCCACATCGTTGTTGTTGCTTTTTACTTTGTTCATAACATCCATAAGTGAGATGTTATAGAACTGCAGCTTCACCGGATCGATCACCAGCTGGTATTGTTTTTCAAAACCACCGAACGATGCTACTTCTGCAACACCGGGCACTGTTTGCAAAGCGAATTTGATGTACCAATCCTGCAATGCACGTTGCTCACCCAAATCAAGTTTAGGGGCATCGAGATGATACCAGAAAATATGACCAACTCCTGTACCATCAGGCCCAAGTGTGGGGGTGATGCCTTGCGGTAATAAACGCTGGGCATAGTTCAACCGTTCGAGTACTCTTGTGCGTGCCCAGTAGATGTCAACATTGTCTTCAAAAATCACATACACAAAACTCATCCCGAACATCGAAGAGCCACGAATGTTTTTAATTTTCGGAATGCCCTGCAGGTTACTCACCAATGGATAGGTAACCTGGTCTTCGATCACCTGCGGACTGCGGCCCATCCATTCCGTAAAAACGATCACCTGGTTTTCACTCAAATCGGGAATGGCATCAATCGGATTTTTTTGTACAGAATAAATGCCGTAAGCAAACAGCGCTGCTGCCACAAGCAATACAACAATCCTGTTGCGTAAAGCGATCTCAATAATTTT
>NZ_CAMLGT010000285.1 GCF_946479605.1 uncultured Lacibacter sp. | reverse complement strand
GGTGAACTGGCGCAGGCGCGGGATGAGGATGGTGCGCGCAAACGTGGGCGTCACGCCTACCCAAGCCGATGAATTGCGTTGGTGGCTGGCAACAGCAGAAAAAGAACTGATCAAAGATTGTGTGGTAGACCGGAACCGCTACCGCATTGTCGGCATGAGCGTTTTAGCCACCTGGATCTTTGCCACACTAGCCTGGACTTATTTCTTCTCCACCGTTATCGACAATGTATTCCTGTATGTTGGCAGTGGTGTGTTTATGGGCTTTGTGATCCTGAGTATCGATCGTGCCCTCATCAAAGGCATTAACCAGTTCAACAAACGCAAGATCACTCCGCTCCTTTTTCGTGGATTGCTGGCATTAACCATTGGTACATTTATGGCCCAACCTGCCATTCTTTACATGTTCGATAAAGAAATAAAAATGCAGGTATCGCTGGATAATGAAAAACGTAAACTCACCAAGCGTACAGAACTTGATCTGCTCTATAAAAACAGGAAAGATGAATTGCTGAAAGAAAAAGCTTCTTTGCAAAAAGATCTCAGTGCAAAATATGCTGCGGTAAATACAGCCCGAGATAAGTTCATTGCCGAAACAGATGGAAGCGGAGGCAGCGGCAAAGTGGGTATACAGGACATTGCACTTGCTAAACGTAACGAATATCAAAAGCTTGATGAAGAATATAAAGCTTTTCAAACACAGCAGCAGCCACGCATTGATGCCATTGATGAAGAACTGAAAACCATGGAAGAAACCATTAAGAAACAGGAAACTGATTTTCTTACCTATCTCAACACCGGTTTTCTTACCCGTATTGAAGCGATGAATAATTTGCTGAAGGATAATAATGCATTGCAGTTTCGCTATTACCTGATCCTTGTTATTCTGATGCTGATTGAACTGATGCCGGTGATTGCAAAAACATTGCTGCCCGTAGGCGTGTACGATGAAAAAGTAAAACAACGTGAAGCCCTGGAAAAACAAATGGCTGAGGAAAGCGTGGATTACGAACGGGAGATGAAACGCCTCTACAACAAACTATCCATGCAACAGGATACAGAAACCATGGAAGAGTTTTTCCGTATGCAGAAGGACGAGCAGAAGAACAAACTCAACCATTTTGGTAAAGACTGGAAACGCAACGATGAAAACGTACAGGGCTTCTGGGAAAAAATAAAACAGCAGATGATCGGGAAGCCGGAAAATTAGTCAATAACCTATCGTAATTAGTTATAAGTAAAAAGGTGAAGAGTTAAACTCTTCACCTTTTATCTTCCAACTTTTGTTTGTATTTATATCATTTCACTTTCCAATAAAGGATTGCGCACAGACTGTTGTTTTTCCGAATATTCTTTTGCGGCTTTAATAAAATGTACAAACAAGGGAGCCGGGCTCTCTACTGTACTCTTCAGTTCCGGATGATATTGAACACCAATAAAGAACGGATGCTTGGGATTTTCAATAATCTCCACCAACCCTGTTTCAGGATTCTTACCGCTTGGGATCATGCCGGCCTGTTCAAATGCATCAAGGTATTTATTGTTGAATTCGTAACGATGACGGTGACGTTCGTTGATGTGTAAGCTGCCGTAAATCTTTTCAGCCAATGTACCCGGTTTAATTTCGCATGGATATGAACCTAAGCGCATCGTACCGCCTTTGCTGGTGATCTTTTTTTGCTCTTCCATCATATCAATTACAGGATCGGGAGTATCTGCATTCATTTCAAACGAATGTGCATCTTTCAGATTCAGTACGTTTCTTGCAAACTCCACACAAGCCATTTGCATACCTAAACAAATACCAAAGAATGGCAAGCCATTTTCACGTGCATATTTAATGGCAGTGATCTTTCCTTCAATACCACGGTTACCAAAACCGGGAGCTACCAGTAAACCATCCAAACCAGCAAGTTTCTCTCCCACATTCTGATCAGTAATAAACTCGCTGTGTACATTCACCACATTTACTTTGCACTCATTAATTGCACCGGCATGAATAAAGCTTTCGAGAATTGATTTATAAGCATCCTGCAGTTCAATATACTTTCCAATTAAACCAATATTTACCTGGCCTTTAGGATATTTTAATTTGTCGATGAACTTTTTCCAGTTTTCTAAATCCGGTTCGGGGAAGATGGTTACGTTGAGTTTCTTTAAGCAGATCACATCCAGCTTTTCCTTCAACATAAACAATGGCACTTCGTAAATAGTAGAAGCATCGCTTGCTTCAATTACGGCTTCCGGTTTTACATTACAGAACAAAGCGATCTTACGTCGGATCTCGGTACTTAACGGACGCTCTGTACGGCAAACAATAATATCAGGATGTACACCTTCCTGGCTGAGTAAACGAACACTATGCTGGGTTGGTTTTGTTTTTAATTCTTTTGCTGCTTTCAAGTATGGAATCAATGTAAGATGCACCACCAGGCAATCTTCTTCAGGTAATTCCCATTGAATTTGACGGACAGCTTCTACAAACGGTAACGATTCAATATCACCAACAGTACCACCAATCTCGGTGATCACAATATCATATTTCCCGTCTTTACCCAACAGCAGCATCCGGCGTTTGATCTCATCGGTAATATGCGGCACAACCTGCACTGTTTTACCGAGATAAGCACCTTCTCTTTCTTTATTAATTACAGTTTGATAAATGCGACCTGTTGTAACGTTATTCGCCTGCGAAGTATGAATGTTGAGGAAACGTTCGTAGTGCCCCAGATCGAGATCGGTTTCTGCACCATCTTCCGTTACAAAACATTCACCATGTTCGTACGGATTGAGTGTCCCGGGATCTACGTTAATGTAAGGGTCGAATTTCTGAATGGTTACTTTAAACCCACGTGACTGTAATAATTTGGCCAAAGATGCCGCAATAATACCTTTACCCAATGATGATGTAACGCCACCGGTTACAAAAATGTACTTGGCCATAAAAAAAGATTTTCAAGTTTACAGACCTGCCGTAATGTAAAATGGAAATAAATAAATAGTGGAGGTCGTGCAAACCTACAATGATTTTTTGATTGAAAAAAATGAGTTACCGAAGCTGTGGAAAAATTGAAGGAAAGAGAATACCAACGCTTGTTAAACAGGAAGCGAACAGTTATTTTTAGCTCATTCAAGCTGCAAATAGCCGATTTTGTATCTTATGTCACGATATATGAAAATATTAGTTGTATTGTCATTTTTGTTTTTGTGGGTTCAACATACGAATAGCCAGGCTACGTCCAGAAAGCAGCTGGGAGCTGAAGACTTCTCAACTTTTATAGTAGAATTGAAAGCACCCAAGACCGTTACCAAAACAGCATTATCGTTTTCCGGGCTGGAGGTATATGATAAGCGAAATGATTCATCGTTCGTTGGGTTCTACAAAATCGCCCGAAGCAGGAATAAATCATGGGTAACGGTTTTGAAAACAGAAAAAGCAGCCGCAAGTTCTGTGTATTCATTTCTGGAACCGAAAATATTGTTTATCGAGCAATCAAAAACAAAGCTTGTGCTGGTAATACGAAAATTATGGTTATCGAAAGAGATTGAAAACACCGAAGTAAGAGATTACAATATCAAAATGCAGAAACCCTTACTGCCAGGAGTTATTACCTGTTTTGAATTTTATGCCAAACAGGATGAAAAATTTACGCCCTTATTAAGGTTTGATACGACAATTCTTCACTACAAAAAGAATTTAGCATTGATTGATGAAGAATTATTGAAAACAGCTCTCACTGCGGCAATTGACAAACTTGCGAACACCAACTACGCATCGAAAATAGAAACCAGCAGAAATTATTCTCAGGAACAGGTAGACAGCTTTTCTACAAGCACCCAACGTTTTGAAATCCTGCACAGCACATCAATAAAAAAAGGAGTGTATTTGACTTACGATGAATTCAAAAACAACCGCCCATCAATACAGGATTATGAAATTAAAAAATCGGAACACGCACACATGTTGTTTGTAAAAGATGAACAAGGCAAGCAATATCCAATTCGAAAAATCTGGGGTTTTTCAGACGGTGAAAACCTCTTTATTAAAACTGCCGACATTTTTTTTAAACTGGAGAAATACAATAATAACTTCTATAGCTGGGCTTCAAAAAACATCAGCATGGTTACAACTGTTTCTGTTGGGGATATTATCGGCTTAGGGCTACTGTCTGCTGCAACGGGCATTTATGGTGTTGGCTCTCCGGGAACAAAAACAAAGGCTGCTCTCTTTTTGAAGTTATACCAGCTTGATCTTGAAACCGGGCATTTATACTAACCTACTTCCCAATGCTGTCATAGCTTGTTTTGATCCCTTTTATCAATGATGAACAGAAACCGCTGTGCTCCATTTCATTCAACCCGGCAATAGTACAGCCCCGTGGAGTGGTTACTTTATCGATC
>NZ_CAMLGT010000284.1 GCF_946479605.1 uncultured Lacibacter sp. | reverse complement strand
GGTTACACCTGGGTAAATGGCGCATTGTCGGAATACATGACTTACAGCATTATCCTTCGTCCCAAAATAAAAGGCCGCTTGCCAATTGCTTCCGCCATTGTTAAAGCCAAGGGGAAAACATATACTTCTTCACCCATCAGCATTTTTGTAAAAGAAGCAATTGCCACAAAGCAGGCAGAAGAAGAACGCCCCGATTATTACCTGATGCCCGGCGAAAATGTAAAAGAGAAAATAGCAAAGAACCTCTTCATTAAAGCAACAGTTGACAAGCGTAGTTGTTATGTGGGCGAACCGGTGCTGGCTACGTTTAAATTATTTACACGCCTCGACAGTGAATCGAAAGTGGTGAAGCGGCCATCGCTCAACGGTTTTTCGGTAGTGGATATGGAAGAGCCAGAAGCCGGTTTGTTTTCAAAAGAAATGTATAATGGTAAAATGTACAACTGCTATCTTATACGCAAAGTACAGTTGTTTCCTTTGCAATCGGGTGAGTTGGTAATTGAACCGGTGGAAGTGGAAAATCTTGTAAGGTTGATAAAAGCTAACACACGCAGCAGTTCAAAAGAAACAAACACCTGGCTGGATGCGGTGATGGAGAAAATGAAAGAGGCTGATGTGGCAAGCGGAGATGTGCTGGAAGAACGGATTGTTTTAAAAAGTGATTCATTAAAAGTAAAAGTGCTGGATCTTCCTGAAAAAAATAAACCCGAAAATTTTAACGGAGCTGTCGGCTCATTCAGCATGGAGGCATCGTTGCTTGAAAAATCTATAGCCGCCAACGATTACGCAACCTTACGTGTGGTTATTAAAGGCAAAGGTAATTTGCCCATGATCACTGCACCGGTTGTCAGCTGGCCTTCAGGTGTTGATTCATTTGATGCAAAGCTGAATGAACAACTTGATAAACACACGGCACCCATCAGCGGTACAAAAACATTTGATATTCCCTTTGCCGTTTCAAAAGCAGGTTCGTTTACCATACCAAGGATCAACTTCACTTATTTTGATGAGCATACAAAAACTTATCACACCATTACCAGCGACAGTATGCAGTTAAATGTTACTGCAGCAGTTAAACGCAAAGCACCTGTTTTTAAAAATGAAGTGGTGGAAGCTTCAACACCACGATGGGTGTGGGTGGCTGGTGTGGGTGGCAGTTTGCTCATGATCATTGCAGGTGTATTGGTATTTCAACACAAAAGAAACCAACCAAAACCACAGCCGCCAATTGTGGAACAAGCAAATGAAGAAGATATACAGCCACAAAAAACAATACAGGCATACCTGCAACCTGCTGCTTACGTGCTGGAAGGATTGCACCCCAAACAGTTTTACTCATTGCTGTTGCAAGGCGTGCAGGATTTTTTAATTGAACGCTTCCAGCTTCAATCGCAAAACATCAGTAACACACAGCTTGCGCATGTACTGCAGGCAAATCATCAGCCCGGTCTTGCAGAAACATTCCAGGAACTTGCACAGGCTTGCGAACTGGCTGTGTTCAGCCCGGTGCAAATAGCCGATGACAGAACACAACTGTTCAACAAAGCAAAAGAATTTATGCAGGCAGTTGATAACATAGAACCTGTTTCATAACACTATTCTTTTATTTCAACCTGTTGGTAGTTGCTGAAGTTTGCAGGCAGCATTATTTTTCCATTCGTCAAGTTTTGTGAATAGAACTGCATGAGTTTGTTACTTTGCGGGAAGCTTCATTCCAAAACTCAATTGTATGTTCAATCGCTTTTTAGTTTTCATTCTCCTGTTTGTTACAGCTGGTACCGGCTCTGCACAAAACGGAGATGCGGGTCGCATGTATGGTCTTATCAATCAATACAACGCTGATGCTGTTATGCTTCAGCGCAAGTATGTGATTAAGAATTCGCCTGAATATTTCGACCGCATGAAACGGTTTTACAGCGATTGGCTTAGCCGAATGACAAAGCAACCTTTCCAGACGTTTGCAACAAACGACAGAGTGGATTATGTGTTGCTGAAGCGGAATATCAAAAGAGATCAGGGACAGTTGCTGGCAGATGAGGAGCAATACAAATCAATAGTGCAAACAATTCCCTTTGCAAAATACATTAATGCATTTGAGGCTAAACGAAGAGTGGGGCAGCAGCAACCTGGTAAAGAAACAGGTGCATCATTTGTTCAACTGAAAGAGGAAACTGAACAAACAATGAAGCAACTGGAAGGCAACAGCAGTCTTTCGCCTCAGCAGTTTCAAACAGCTTCGCTTGCTGTAATGGATCTGCGACGTGCGTTTAACGAGGCATTTAAATTTTATGATGGGTACGATCCGCAGTTTACAAAAGGAGCGAAGACAGCTTATCTTGATGCGGATACCACACTTGGCAAATACATTTCGTTCTTAAAAAAGAAAGCAGCAACTGTACAGCAGAAAGATGATGGTACAGGTATTATTGGCAACCCGATTGGCAGGGAAGCACTCATTCGTGATCTGCAATTTGAAATGATCCCTTACACACCGGAACAGCTGGAAGCAATTGCCATGCAGGAATTTGCCTGGTGCGATAAAGAGATGCTGAAAGCTGCACAGCAAATGGGTTTTGGTAACAACTGGAAAGCAGCGCTGGAAAAAGTAAAGAACAATTATGTAGAAATCGGTAAGCAACCTGAGCTGGCAAAATTCCTGGCAGAAGAAGCGATTACATTTATTGAACAACGTCAGCTGGTAACCATTCCGGAAATGGCAAAGGAAGGTTGGCGTATGCGCATGCTCACTCCCGCTGAACAAAAGTTTGCACCCTTCTTTTTAGGTGGTGAACAAATTCTGATTGCTTATCCCACAGAAGATATGAATGAGGCTGACCGCATGATGACGCTGCGTGGCAACAACCGTCATTTTTCAAGAGCAGTCGTTCATCACGAACTGATACCCGGCCATAACCTGCAGTATTATATGAACAGCAGGTACAAGCCTTACCGCAGTTCGTTCCGTACATCTTTCTGGGGCGAAGGATGGGCACTGTGGTGGGAAATGTTGTTGTGGGATAATCATTTTGCTACAACACCGGAAGATAAGATCGGCATGTTGTTCTGGCGCATGCATCGTTGTGCACGCATTATTTTTTCCATTAACTACCATACAAACAAATGGACACCGAAACAGTGTATTGATTTTTTGGTTGATCGTGTGGGGCATGAACCTGCCAATGCAGAAGCTGAAGTGCGCCGCTCGTTTACCGGCGGTTATGGACCTCTTTACCAGGTAGCGTATATGCTGGGTGGTTTGCAGTTTAAAGCCCTGCATACTGAATTGGTGAAGAGCGGGAAGATGAGTAACAAAACTTTTCACGACCGCATTTTAAAAGAACACAATATGCCCATTGAAATGGTTCGTGCTGTGTTGATCAATCAACCATTAAAGGAAAATCATGTAACGGGTTGGAAGTTTGCGGGGGAGGTGAAGTGATAACTCAATGACCGTTTGCAGAATTACTGTTAGATGATGATACTATTGTACCGAAATAAGTATTTCTGATTGTACAATCGAATTGACTTGGTTGTACAGGTGGAGATACGCTGAATGAAGGTCTTTGCGATGGGTAAATGTTCACTTTTTCATTTATGGCGAAATCCTGATTCACATTACATAGCCATAGGATTCTTATTGTATCATTTTTGCTTGTTTTGATGATTGTTGCTGAAGCGGTGGCCAATACTCCGCAATGAAATGATGCTTTTGCATGATGAAGCACAGTTCCATGTAAAGTATCAGTAGAGTTTTTGTATTGCCAATCATTCCGGCATGCATTATTCCCGGCCTGTTTGTTTTTGGTTGTTTTCCTGTTTGTACAATTAAAGGAAAAGGAACAAAGTAGCAGTAAAATTAGGAGGCGGGGCATTTTTATGTTGCGTGTTGTTCTAAGCGAGCTTACTGCTTAGTTTCATTACTGTCTTCCACAAACCGATACCCAACCCCTCTTGCCGAATGGAAATACACCGGGTTGCGGCTGTCTTGTTCAAAATACTTGCGGAAGTTGAGGATGAAGTTGTCGATGGTTCTTGTAGTAGGGTATACGTTGTAACCCCAAACCACCTGTAAGATCTTTTCACGGGTTACTACTTCGTTTTTGTTTTCAATGAGCAGATGCAGGAGCATGTTTTCTTTTTTGCTCAATTGTATTTTTTCGTTCTTAAAGTTGGTGGCTTCCTGCGCTTTAAAATCGATATGATTATTACCAAAGCTGTAGGTTTCGCCAATGGTATCTTTATCCTGTATCTTTTTGTTCTTTTCAATCAGCTTTTCAACACGCAGTAATAATTCTTCCAGGTTAAACGGTTTGGTGAGGTAGTCGTCGGCGCCTTTTTTTAAACCAAGCACACGGTCGGTGCTGGTATTTTTAGCACTGAGAATAAGGATCGGCACTTCGTTCTTGCGGATGCGGATGCTTTCTGTTGCACTGA
>NZ_CAMLGT010000283.1 GCF_946479605.1 uncultured Lacibacter sp. | reverse complement strand
GCGCCAGCACCATTACCATGCAGGTGGCAAGGGCACTTGAGCCGAAGAAGCGAACCGTTGGCAACAAACTCATTGAAATGTTCAGGGCTTTACAGCTGGAGATGAAATACAGCAAAGCGCAAATACTGCAACTCTATCTCAATCTTGTTCCCTATGGCGGTAATATTGAAGGGGTGAAATCAGCAGCTGTGTTGTACTTCGATAAAAATCCTGATCATCTTTCTTTGGCAGAGATCACTGCTTTGTCGATTATTCCCAACCGTCCCTCTTCACTGGTGATCGGGAAAAACAATGATGAAATTGTAAAACAGCGAAATAAATGGCTTACCCGTTTTGCGGAGGAGAATATTTTTTCCAAAAAAGAAATTGAAGATGCGTTGGCCGAACCGTTGACAGCCAAACGAAGTGAAGTGCCCAAACTGGCACCACATCTTTCTTACAAACTCAAGCAAAGCGGTGCCGATATTATTCAAACCAATTTGCAACTGAATACACAGTTTAAAACAGAAAAGCTGGTGCAGGACTATGTGCGTACGCTCCGCCTCAGCCGCATCCGCAATGCAGCAGTGATCATTATTGATAACGAAACACACAAAGTAATTACGTATGTGGGCAGTGGCGATTTTGCTGATACCACCGATGGCGGACAGGTAAACGGTGCAGCAGCTGTTCGTCAGCCAGGCAGTACGTTAAAACCTTTGCTGTATGGTTTGTGTTTTGATGAAGGATTGCTTACGCCCAAACAAATGCTGAACGATGTGCCGGTGAATTATGCTGGTTATGCTCCGGAGAATTATGATAAAACATTTAAAGGACCTGTTACAGTAGAGTATGCGTTGGAAAATTCGTTGAACATTCCATCAGTAAAAGCATTGAACCTGCTGGGCAAGGATAAAATGATACAGTTGTTAAGCAGTATTGGTTTCAGGCAAATTCAGCAAAAACAAAAAGCATTGGGCTTGAGTTTGATCCTTGGAGGTTGCGGTACCACGCTTGAACAGTTAACCGGTTTGTACAGCAGCTTTGCAACAGACGGAAATTATTACCGGCCTTCGTTTGTGCAGGATGATACATTGCAACGGCCAACGAATGTATTATCAGAAGATGCAGCGTATATGATCACTGATATTTTAAGCCGCATCAACCGTCCCGATTTTCCTCTGCATTGGGAAGCAACCGCACACCTGCCAAAGATTGCGTGGAAAACGGGTACTTCTTATGGCAGAAGAGATGCATGGAGCATTGGTTACAATAAAAAATATACGGTGGGTGTATGGGTGGGCAATTTTTCCGGCGATGGAAATGCAGCACTCAGTGGTGCACAAACAGCAACACCTTTATTATTCCGTGTGTTCAATACACTTGATTATGATGCCGACCGTGCATGGTTTGCCCCGCCAAAAGAACTGGAGCAACGCATGATTTGCAGTGAAACAGGTTTGCCACCTGCAATGCAATGCACCAATCTTATACTTGATTATTTTATTCCCGGCATTTCATCTACAAAAACCTGCAACAATTATGAAGAGATTGCTGTAAGTGCCGATGAAAAAATAAGTTATTGCAAAACCTGTGAACCTGCAACAGGTTTTAAACGTAAGCGATATAAATTACTGGCAGCAGAAGTGCAGAACTGGATGCTTGGGAACGGAATGGTTGTTGAACTGATACCGCCACATAACCCGCAATGCGAAAAAGTGTTTACATCGGGTGCACCGCAGATCAAATCGCCGGTGAATGGTACAGAATACCTGATCAGCGAAAAAAATCCTGAGCCATTGCAACTTATTTGTCAAACTGGTAATGATGTAAGTCGTGTGTACTGGTACATCAATAATAAATTCTACAAAGCAGCCGATGCAGGCAGCAAGCAGTTTTTTATTCCGCAGGAAGGTGCTGTAAAAATTTCATGTACTGATGATAAAGGCCGCAACAGGGATATTAAGATCACGGTGCGTTATGTTGATCTGTAATTTTTCTGTCATAGCCCTGTTGTTTATGATTTGACGCATAAAGCAGGCAGTTGGACGAAGGTAGTTTTGCTGATAAATTAAAAACTACCAATCATGAATCTTACAAACGAAAAAACAGTTGCTGAATTTGTTACTGAAGATTACCGTACCGCCGATGTGTTCAAAAAATTTGGTATTGACTTTTGCTGCGGCGGAAAAGTAACATTGGCTGAAGTATGCAGTAAAAAGAATATCAGTTATGATGAGTTGACTGCGCAGCTCAACAAGATCGGACAATCAATACCTGATGCTGATACAAATTTCAATGAATGGCAACTTGATAAACTGGCTAACTATATTGTAGAAAAACACCACGGCTATGTATCACAAAATCTTGAACTCATCCGTCAGTATGCAAACAAAGTGGCGGCCGTGCATGGTGGTCATCGTCCCGAAGTAAAAGCCATTGCACGTTTGTATAACGAGGTAGCCGATGAGTTGGCGCACCACATGGAAAAAGAGGAGATCATTCTATTTCCTTATGTGAACCAGCTGGCCGCAGCAAACCGCAGAAACACAAACATTCCTGCTGCTCATTTTGGCACCGTTGATAATCCCATCCGCATGATGGAGGCAGAACATGAATCGGCTGGCAACCTGTTTCATGAAATTGCAACACTAAGCGATAATTACACTGCACCGCCCGAAGCATGTAATACTTATCGTGTGCTGTATGCAAAGCTGAAAGAATTTGAAGAAGATCTGCACACACATATACATCTTGAAAACAATATCCTTTTCCCGAAAGCCAAACAGCTTGAGCAGCAACAGGCAACTGCCTGCAGCCTGTAAGCGCTATTCGTCCTTGCCGCTTTTTTCGCCCACAAACCAATGTTCTTTGTTTTTAAACAACACATTAAAGGTGGTGAGTGAACCATAGCAGCGGGTGATGTATTGCTGTATGTTTACTTTCTCTTCGTCGCTGAGTGTTTTGTTACTGTTGATGTTTTGTTCCAGTACACGAAGACGATCACGCAGCATCACTATTTTGTGAAAGAAATCCTCCACAGGGATTTCTTTTGCTTTTAAAGAGCTGTCAGATGGTTGCAGAATGAGTTTGCCACCGCTCCATTTATCGCCCAACGCAACTGTTTCAGCAACACCATTCCACAGGCGAAGGATCTTTAATAATGAACGCTCCACTTCGCTGTGCGTTTCAATTTCTTCGGTTACATTTTCGGGAATGATCTCATCCAGGTTGGCATCTGTTTTATCAATTTCCTTTACACCGCTGTTGATAAACGAGATAAGATAGGTTGCATAACGGACACCTACAATTACGCCGGGCCCCAGTTGTGTATGTTGCAGACGAGTGCCAATGCCGAGATTTGTTTGTTCCATAAAAGAAATTTTGGAGGAGCAAAGTACAACTGAAACGGGAAATAATAATTATAGTGTTTGTTTAGATGAATAAGTTGAAGATCAGGATTTCTTCAGCTGTTTTAAAGGAGGGCCTATATGAACAAATCCATGTTCTATTCTTGCTTTATCTTTTTCTTCCTCCGTCATCTTTGCCACTTTACCTTCATGTACAAGATTAAACCACTGCTCCATTTTTCCTGCGGGTTGAAAGAGCATGATGAGTTTACTTTCTGCTTCACCCACCTTTGCAAATGTGTGAGGAATACCTCTTGGGCCAAATACACAATCACCAGCTTTTGCATGAAAGGTCTCTTCTCCAACTTTAATCATGTATTCGCCTGAGACAATATACCACCACTCATCCTGGTTGGGATGATAATGTAATGGTGGACCGCCTTCTTTTAAACGTGTTGAATCAAAAATATAAAGATCACCATCAGTGTCTTTAGATGATACTTTACAATAAAATTTATCGCCATCAAAAAGGGAGAGTGGTTTGTTGAGTCTGTCAGTCCCGTTATTGACTATGAAGCCTTTTTTTACCCTTTCATTTTGTTTACTTTTTGCGTCAAGCTGAAAAGGAGACATTGCCACACTTCCCAGTGCCAAACAAAATTTCAGAAAAGAATTCCGCTTCATAAAAATTGCTTTTAGTGAACAAAAGGAACTCTTCTAAAGCTACTGCTTTCTTTTTTATTTTTTTATAAGCAAGTAGAGTTTAAACAATCTATAGTGTTATTTGCAAGACAAATTTCAAAAAAAGGTGCGCACGGTAGTTGATCAATTCACCCTCAACCAAAACGATCCGCCATGTTTTTCCACGCCCGGCAATTCTTTCCACAGCGGCTCTGCTACCTGTTTCAATGTTGCATGTTGGCTCATGAAAAAATTAGGTGCAAGTATCTCATAACGATCAGGGTTGCCGAGCAGCATTGTTGCGAGCATGTATTGCTCAGCATAAAAACGATCGCACATGTTTTGCGGGTAGTCGTACGGCAGATAAATATCATGCACCTGTACAATCACACCACTTTTCAACCGGGGGATCACTTCCAAAAAAAACCATT
>NZ_CAMLGT010000282.1 GCF_946479605.1 uncultured Lacibacter sp. | reverse complement strand
TTGAATGGAAGGAACGACTGGAAGAAGAAGGGATAAAAGTACTGCTTGGTGTACCTGACATGAAAGTTCATGCAAAGCTTTGCCTCATCAAAAAAAGAACAAAGAACAAAACCATTCAATATGGTTTTGTAAGTACAGGTAACTTAAACGAAAACACATCAAGAGTGTATGGCGATCATTGCCTGCTTACTGCAAACAGGAAGATCATGGCCGATATCAACCGCATCTTCAGCTACCTGGAGCACCCCATCATCAGCCGTTTAAAATTTCTTCGCCAGTGCAAAACATTATTAGTAAGTCCAACAGGTATGCGAAGCAAGCTGCTGCACCTCATCAGCAATGAAATTGCCAATGCCAAAAAAGGGTTGCCTGCTTCCATTATACTTAAAATGAACAGCCTCAGCGATGAAATGCTGATTGAAAAACTGAACGAAGCAGCCCGGGCCGGAGTTGAATTAAAACTGATTGTTCGGGGTATTTTCTGCATGTTTACTGAAAGCAGTAAGTTTAAAGTAAAGCCCTACTCCATCAGTATTGTTGACCAATATCTTGAACACAGCCGGGTGTTGATATTTCACAATAATGGCAAAGAGAAAGTTTATCTATCTTCGGCAGACTGGATGATACGCAATCTCGATCACCGTGTTGAAGCTGCTGTTGAAATTACAGATAAAGCTATTCAGCAGGAGTTGAAAGATTGCATTAACATTCAGCTAAAAGATAATGTAAAAGCGAGGGTACTGGATAATCATTTGCAGAATGTATACGTACAGCGTAAAGGCAAAACAATACGTTCGCAGGTGGAGATATACAATTTCCTCCATCAAAAAATGCTGAAACAATTTGAAACTGGCCGCCATTGATATTGGTAGTAATGCTGCCCGTTTACTTATCACTGAAGTGGAAGAAAACGGGAAAGGAACTCCGCAATTCAACAAACTCAATCTTGTTCGTGTACCCCTCCGCCTGGGTTTTGATGTATTTGAATCAGGCGATATTTCAAAGATCAAGATCAATAAAGTTGTAGAAACCATTAAGGCCTACAAGCACCTGCTGAACATTTATGAAGTAAAATACCTGAAAGCATGTGCCACATCGGCCATGCGTGATGCAAAAAATGCACAGGATATCATCCGGAAAGTAAAACTGGAAACTGGCATTGAAATACAGGTGATCAGCGGCGATGAAGAAGCCTCTTATATTTACGAAAACCACATTGCCGAAAATTTGGCAGGTGAACACTCCTATCTCTATATTGATGTTGGTGGTGGCAGCACAGAACTTACCTTCTTCAATGAAGGAAAACTTGTATTTAAAGAATCGTTTAATATTGGCACTATTCGTTTGCTGAAAGGATTGGTTACCGATCAGCATTGGGAAGACATGAAAGACTATATTAAAAGCCACACAAAAGGAAAGAATGGCATTATTGCTATTGGCTCCGGCGGTAATATCAATAAGGTTTTTTCATTATCAAAAAAGAAAGAAGGCAAACCACTTTCGCTTGAACTGTTAAGAGATTATCATAAGGAGTTCAGCAGCTTTACACTGGAAGAACGTATGAAGGTTTACAAGATCCGTGAAGACCGTGCTGATGTGATTTTACCCGCCATACAAATCTACATTAATGTGATGCGCTGGGCCGATATTGAAGAAATTTATGTTCCAAAGATCGGTCTTGCCGATGGTCTTGTTCACATGCTGTATGATGAGGTGAAGAATAAAAACCTGTCGGCTTCAACGCTTGTATTGTAACTTCAACGCCTATTTCCCAATTTCAAAATTTCAACATTCAATGTCTGTCAATAAAGATGTAAAACGTATTACCACAAACACGTTGCAAAAGATGAAAGCCAATGGAGAAAAGATCTCCATGATCACAGCGTATGATTTTTCTTTTGCGAAATTGTTTGATGCGGCAGGTATTGATGTGATACTTGTTGGTGACAGTGCCAGTAATGTTATGGCCGGGCATGAAACCACACTGCCCATTACCCTTGAGCAGATGATCTATCATGCGCAATCAGTATTACGTGGTATTCATCGCTGCCTTGTGGTGGTTGATCTTCCGTTTGGTACATATCAATCGAATTCTGATGTGGCTTTGGCATCTGCCATCCGCATTATGAAAGAAACAGGTGCACATGCCATTAAACTGGAAGGTGGCGAAGAAGCTGTTGAATCCATTAAACGCATTGTGGCAGCAGGTATTCCTGTAATGGGGCACCTTGGTCTAACGCCACAGTCTATTTATAAATTCGGCACCTACACTGTTCGTGCAAAGGAAGAAGAGGAAGCCCGCAAGTTGAAAAAAGATGCACTGCTGTTACAGGAAGCCGGTTGCTTTGCAACAGTGCTTGAAAAAATTCCCGCCACACTTGCAAAAGAAGTAAGCGAAAGTTTGCACATACCCACCATTGGCATTGGTGCAGGCAATCATTGCGATGGACAGGTATTGGTGATGCATGATATGCTGGGCATTAACACAGAATTTAAACCGAGGTTTTTACGACAGTACCTGAATCTGCATGAGCAGATCAACGCTGCAGTTCAGCAATATATTACTGATGTAAAGAGTGGCGACTTCCCGAACGAATCAGAATCTTATTAATTCGTTTTTCGATACTTTTTGTTGTAGTTTGTGGTATAACCAAAAAACAATACCATGCTAAGATCAACAGTGAAGCTACTTCCGTTTTTACTGCTTGTATTACTAACAGTGAATTCCTGTAAAAAAAAGAATGATCAGAAATCAAAAACACAACTGATTACAGAACGGGATTGGAGACTTACTAAGTTTGAGGAGCAGGAAAACAACAACCCTCCCGTTGATTACCTCACCGGAGCATCGGCCTGTAATCTTGACGACCGGCATGTATTCAAAACCAACAATACATACGAAATAAATGAAGGACCATCCAAATGCAATCCTTCGGACCCTCAACTTGTTGATACAGGAACATGGTCTCTTGGAGATAATGAGACTAAGTTCATTTATGACGGCATTCCATTCACGATTGTAAAGTTAGATGGCAACACCCTTGAACTTTCATATACTGATAATACTTCCAGCCCTCCGGACGTATACAAGTACAAAGTTATTTTTGTTCATTAATAAGAAGAAAGCCAGCTATGATTGCTGGCTTTCTTCTTTATTACTAATTGAAAATATCTTACTTCAATTTCGCTAACGCTTCTTTAATTCTTCTGTACGCCTCTTCAATTTTTTCCAGGCTGTTGGCAAATGATAAACGGATACAATCAGGTGTACCAAATGCACGGCCTGTAACGGTAGATACATGTGCCACATTCAGCAAATACATACAAAGATCATCAGCATCATTAATCGTGTTAGTGCCATCGCTCTTGCCAAAGTATGCACTCACTTGTGGAAAAACATAAAATGCGCCATCGGGTTCAGCTAATTTCCAACCGGGAATTTCGCTCACCAATTCCAATACACGTTTCTTACGGCGTTCAAACTCTTTGGTCATTGCAATTGTTGGGGCCTGATCACCAACTAATGCGTCAATTGTTGCACGTTGTGTAACCGCATTGGTTCCGCTTGTAAATTGGCCCTGCAGTTTTTCGCAACCTTTTGCCACATCAACATGAGCAGCAATATAACCAAGACGGTAACCCGTCATCGCATATCCTTTACTCAAACCGTTTACAATGATCACCTGGTCTTTAATGGCATCAAACTGAGCAATGCTTTCGTGCTTACCAACAAAGTTGATGTACTCGTAAATTTCATCAGAGATAATGAAGATCTCCGGATGTTTTGCAAACACATCTGCAAGACTTTTCAATTCATCATAATTATAAACAGAACCTGAAGGGTTACAGGGAGATGAAAAAAGGAACACTTTTGTTTTTGATGTAATAGCTGCCTCCAGTTCGGCTGCAGAAATTTTGTACTTGTTTTCCATTTTTGTTGGAAGAATAACAGGTACACCACCCGCAATTTTCACCAGCTCTGAATACGTAACCCAAAACGGAGCAGGAATGATCACTTCATCGCCATGATCTACAGTTGCAAGGATCACATTCGCCAAACTTTGCTTTGCACCGGTTGACAACACAATGTTCTCCGGTTTATAATCAAGATTATTATCACGCTTCAGTTTCGTACATACAGCTTCACGCACATCAACATAACCGGGCACCGGTGTATAGTGACTGTAATTATCATCCACTGCTTTTTTAGCCGCTTCCTTAATGTGAACCGGCGTGTCGAAATCAGGTTCGCCAAGACTAAGATCAATTACATCAACTCCTTTTGCTCTCAATTCACGGCCGAGCTTTGCCATTTTCAATGTTTCGGGTTCACTGAACCTGCTTAACAGGGAAGAAAGTTTCATTTTATTTACTGAATTAAATTGATTGTTTGCCGCAAGTTACCGCATCTGCAGCTATTGCTTGTTAGTTATGTTTGATAATGGAAAGAGATAATGA
>NZ_CAMLGT010000281.1 GCF_946479605.1 uncultured Lacibacter sp. | reverse complement strand
GATCCCTTTTATCAATGATGAACAGAAACCGCTGTGCTCCATTTCATTCAACCCTGCAATAGTGCAACCACGTGGTGTGGTTACTTTATCAATTTCTGCTTCGGGATGCGATCCTTTCTGTATCAGTAATTCAGCAGCACCGTTAACTGTTTGTGCAGCAATAAGTGTGGCTGTTTTCGCATCAAAACCAATTTCAATACCACCTTGTATGCTTGCACGGATATAACGTAATGCATAAGCAATTCCGCATGCGCCCAGTACGGTTGCGGCATCCATCAGTTTTTCATCAATCAATGCCACACGGCCAAGTTGTGTAAACAAATCGTGCACATAATCCAGTTGCTCCTGTTTCGTATTAATAGAACTGATACAGGTCATGCTTTCCTGTATAGCAATAGCTGTATTAGGCATGGCACGTATCACCGGCATACCAGCCCCCACCCATTCCTGTATATCTTTAATTGTAATGCCTGTAATTACACTCACCAGCACATGACGTTGTGCATTCAAATCTTCTTTCATATCCAGCAACACATCTTTAATCTGGAAAGGCTTCACTGCAAGTATTATCAAATCAGCATAACGGGCAGCTTCCTTATTATCGGCTGATACCAATACACCTTTGCTTTCAATATCGGTAAGCGTTTTAATATTACGCTTGGTAATGATGATATGACTGGGCAAGCAAAAACCACTTTTGATCAATCCTTCTGCAATGGCAACACCCAGGTTTCCTCCTCCAATAATGGCAATCTTCTTATTCATGATAATGTGTTTGATAAATAAAATGCCACAGCGAATTTTCACTGTGGCATGCTTTCGTTACGATGCTAAAATTAAGATTTTTATTGTTTGATACTTATTTTCATTGTTCTGATTATTTTAAACCAAGTATCATGACTATAATTATAACTACTGCAGCTATTCCTGTGAGAGGACTCATCCCATCTTCCAAGAGTTGTTTAAATTTCTTTTTGCTGAATGGGAATCTAATACAAGCTCCTATAAAATTCAAAACACCCTCCCAAACAACCTGAATAAATAACTCAGCTACAAATTCAAAGAAAGCATTCATTCTTTCAGGTTTACCTATAAAATCAGCTGCTTAATATACCTCTTTAAGGATTGGCTTTATTACAATGCTGTTAACGCATGTTCGCTTTCATGGCCTGCTAATAAACTTTCAATAGCAGTATCATATTTTTCTTTCCAATCAAGGATCGTTCCCCAATTGCTGCCATCTATTTCAATACCACCAGCAGTCACCACACCCAACTCGCTGTAAGGATGGCTTCCTAACTCTTGCTTGAATGCTTCCAGTTGTTCTTTCTTCACGGTTACTACCACACGGCTTTGTCCTTCGCCAAACCAATACGCATCTTTGCGGATATTGCCATCGGCAGCTGTTACAGCAAATCCAAGGTTACGATTGAAACCAGCTTCAGTTAATGTTACAAACAAACCACCTTCGCTCACATCATGTGCAGAAACGATCAGTTTCTTGCTGATCAACGATGCGATCTTTTGTTGCAGTGCAAATTCTTCTTCCAGTTCAAAATGCGGAACCGGGCTGAATTCTACGCCATGTATTTTATGCAGGTATTCACTTGATGAAATATTGTCTGTTGCTTTACCCACCAGCAAAATCACATCGCCTTCTTCTTTAAAGTCAAGCGTCATTTTATCGTTGATGTTTTCCAGCAAACCCACCATACCAATAGTTGGTGTTGGATAAACAGCACCATCAGGACTTTGGTTATAAAAACTTACGTTACCGCCTGTTACCGGTGTATCGAATTTTACGCAAGCTTCACCCATACCTTTAATAGCATGCACAAACTGGTAATATACTTGTGGATCGTAAGGGTTACCAAAGTTCAAGCAGTTGGTTACACCTAATGGTAATCCACCACTGCACACAATGTTACGTGCAGCTTCGCTTACAGCAATCATTGCTCCTTTATACGGATCGGCAAACACATATTTACTGTTACAATCGGTTGTAACGGCGATACCTTTTGTGGTGCCTTTAACATGCACTACTGCGGCATCGGTTGGTGCATTGGTACTTGAGTTACCGGTACCCACCATGCTATCATATTGATGATAAACTGTACGCTTACTGGCAATGTTGGGTATTTGAATCAATTGCTCAGCTGTTGCTTTCAGATCAGCTGGAACTGCAATACTGCTGGCATCAAAGGCTTTGATTTTCTCAAAATAAGCAGGCTCGCTGTACTCTCTTGTGTATTGTGGAGCACCACCACCCAACACTAAATCATGTGCAGGAAGTTCGGCATCCAGCTCGCCATGCATATAAAAACGAAGCATCCCATCATCGGTTACTTCGCCAATTTCAGAACAAGGCAGATCCCATTTTTCAAACACATCCAATACCAGTTGCTCTTTTCCTTTTTCTACCACCATGAGCATACGTTCCTGGCTTTCGCTCAGCAACAGTTCCCATGTTTTCATATTCTGCTGGCGGGTTGGCACTTTATCCAGATCAATACGCATACCTACGCCACCTTTTGCACTCATTTCTGCAGTAGAACAAATAATACCGGCTGCACCCATATCCTGCATACCCACTACGGCACCTGTTTGAATTACTTCCAGACAAGCTTCCAGTAATTTCTTTTCCTGGAAAGGATCACCTACCTGCACCGCTGGTAATTCTTCCGCACTTTCTGCAGTAATATCGGCACTTGCAAAGCTTGCACCACCAATACCATCTTTACCGGTAGCACTACCCACAAAGAATACAGGGTTGCCCAAACCTTCTGCAGTTGCAGAAACGGTTTCGCCCGCTTTTACAATACCCACACTCATGGCATTTACCAATGGGTTGGTATGGTAACAGTTCTCAAAATAAATTTCGCCACCAACAGTTGGTACACCAAAGCAGTTGCCGTAGTGACCAATACCATGCACTACGCCACCCAACAAGTGTTGTGTTTTCGCTTCTTTCAGATTTCCGAAACGAAGTGAGTTGAGTGCAGCAATGGGGCGTGCACCCATGGTGAAAATATCACGATGAATACCACCAACGCCTGTTGCAGCACCTTGAAACGGTTCAATGGCTGACGGGTGATTATGACTTTCAATTTTAAATACCACACCAAGATTATCGCCAATATCCATTAACCCTGCATTTTCTTCACCAGCTTTCACTAACATACGTCCGCCTTCACGGGGTAATGTTTTGAGCCACTTGATTGAGTTCTTGTAACTGCAATGCTCGCTCCACATGCCACTAAAGGCACAGAGTTCATTAAAGTTGGGAGTACGGCCAAGTTTCTGCTTAATTAATTCAAATTCTTCTTCGGTTAAACGAAGCTGTTGTGCGGTCTTTACTGTTATTTCCATGATGTGTAAGAAAGCGCAAAAGTACAAATGCAGGGGCAATGGTTTGAAACTGTGAAAAGAAATATTTTAATTTGCTCCCCAACACATGACTTATATACTGTTTGCTCTTTACCTCGTACTGTTTTGCTGGCTAATAACCAGGATAAAATTTATTCAACAGGCTGGGTTACCAAAATACTGGCTTATCGGACTTTTTCTGCTGAAAGTTGCGGCTGGCGTTGTTTATGGCTACTACTACAGCCGTATTCCAAACTATACCACATCAGCCGACAGCTGGAAGTTTTTCTTTGATGCCGAAAAAGACACCCAACTTTTATACCACAACCCGCTACGCTATTTTCTGGGCATATTTGATAATCCTTACGACAGGGATTACCGTCATCTCTTTTCCAGCGTTAATTCTTATTGGAATGATCTGAAGCATACCTATATGGTAAAGATTGTTTCACTGTTTAATGTATTGAGCGGGTCGAGGTATTATGTGAATGTGATCTTTTATTCATTCATTACTTTCTTTGGCCCCATTGCATTCATCAGGGTTATGAATGATGTTTTTCCCGAAAAAAAACGATTGATTACCTGTGCCACTTTCCTTTTTCCTTCATTCCTGTTCTGGTCTTCAGGTATTCATAAAGACGGGCTCATCTTCATGTACCTTTCGCTTATTGTGTTTGTAATGTATTTTGGGTTAAAGAACAAACAGCTGGGTGTAAAAAACATTGCACTCATTCTCCTACTATTGTTTGCAATTTTCCCGGTGCGTAACCATGTGGTGCTGGCCTGTGTTCCCGGTCTGGTTGCATGGTGGCTGGCCGAACGGTTCTTTAAACGCAAGTGGATTGCTTTCCTGCTGGTAACCATTATTGGCACAACAGCTTTCTTTGGAGGTAAATACATTCATCCAAAACTCGACCTGCCCATTTCCATTACCCTTCGTAACAAGGACTTTATCAGCCTTGGTGGTAATTCATTTTTACCACAGCGAAAGCTGGAGCCTACATTCACCGGTTTTATCCAAAATGCACCACAGGCATTGAACCATGCATTGGTTCGTCCATATATTACCGAGTTTCTTTCGCCATTATACCTTATTAGTGCGTTGGAAATTTTG
>NZ_CAMLGT010000280.1 GCF_946479605.1 uncultured Lacibacter sp. | reverse complement strand
AGGATTACAATTTTCTTCATACAGCAAATTACAAATTGAAACAACGCAATTCAACATTCTGAGGACTGGCCAAATCAAATTAACACATCTATTTTGCAAATACTGCCTGTATGGGATCTGCTATTGGATGATTGGCCTTATAAGTAAGCCCAAGTAAACCAGCAATGGTTTGTGCAAACTGTTGTTGATAAAATTGCTGACTTACTTTCACTTCCCCTTTTGCATTTAATCCCGGAGCCATAAGAGCAAACCAAATTTCAGATGCATCTTTAATAGAACTGCCATGGCTTGTCCATTCAGCTTTCACCACATCACCTCTTCCATGATCAGTAGTAATAAAGATGGCTGTTTTATTACGATAATCAGGATTGCCTTGCACATACTCCCACAACTGCTTGATCCATGCATCAACCTGGTGAGCCGCATCAAGATAAGAACGATATTGTCCTGCATGTGCCCACTCATCTGTTTCGCCGTAGGCGATATATAACACTTTTGGTTTGGTTGCTTTCAAAGTTGACAATGCTGCGTAATGTGTAAATACATCAAGACATTCATCTTCATGCCAAGGCTTGTATGAATCTGCAAGCATGTTATTCACCTGCTTTTGTTCTGTTGTAAGATTTCTGCCGGCGATGGTATCAAAGGCAGATACAACCTGCACACCACTTCTTTTTTCATTTAAAATACGGTCAAATGCTTCCCATGCACCAAAGGCTGCTACTTTTCCCTTATACTTTGGTTGTTGATTTAAAAATTCAAGCAGTGTTACATGCGGATTGGGTTGGTAATCATTTGAGTTGATAGCCGTATCTGCATAACCTGTCATGATCTCACTGTAACCCGGATAACTGAACCAATAGGGATTGGCGTTGTTTACATAGTTCTTATACTTACGATTTCCATACAACTGCCCTTTTGTTGCAATGGTGCTCCAAACAAAAGGCATCAGCTTTGTACGACGCTCTTCTGCTGTTGCTGCCCAGTAATGATTGAAGATATAAGCACTATCACCACGATGAAATTTCTTATTATTCGCAATGGCAGAATCCATACCGCTGTAAACTTCCTGCCAGCGTAAGCCATCTGTAGTTACAATGATAATATTCTCTATTTTTTGTGCCTGAACATGAGCAATAGCCAGCAGCAAGAAAATACTGAATGCAATACGCATAGTCGCTTTTTTATTATTCTGCTAAATGTAAATAAAAGCTTCTGTTTATCTCACATCAGGACAGTGCAAACGGTTGAACTGAATCTATTTCACAATTACTTCATCAATAAAAATATGCGAAGGCGATCCTGCACTTTCGTGCCAAGCAGGTAACGCTCCTCCGGTTTTTGCACGCACACGGATGTAGCGTGCTGTTGCAGTTACATTAGCACCCAGCTGCTGCACTTCCGGGCCTTTTGCATTTGTTGAAATTTTATTGACAACTGTTGTTAAAGGTTGATATGTTTTACCATCGATGCTGATCTCAAACACTACTTCTTTCGGGTAAACGATCCACGGGCTCACTTCCTGTAATACATTGATGCCAACATATTTTATAGGCCGTACTTTTTGCAGATCGATAATCGCCACAAAATCTTTTGCAAAATAACTCTGCCAGTCGCCGGTTTTCCAGTTGGCATCACCTACTATTCCATCGATCAATGCATCTTTACCGCCTGCGGTGTACATGGGATGCACTTCGCTCAACACGGTAATGCTTCTGTCGCTGGGTACTTTGTAAAACTTCTGTTCAATTCTTGCACTCTGTTTTCCATTCTTACTTGCAAACAGCTCAATATTTGCCGTTTCAGTAATGATAAATGGTCTTTCGTAACGGATAAATTTCGGCTTTGCTTCTCCCTTTACAAGCGCATAATAGATTTCAGTTTTTGGATCGAGATGCTTCAATGTAACCGTTAAGCTGTTCTTGAATTTATTCGTATTCATCTGAAAGAACGGAACTGCTACAAACGCTTCGTCATTCACTTTCGACGACGGCATATCTGTTTTGTTGATCCCACGTATTTTATTAGGCGTTGCACTCATTTCAAATACCAACTCGCCACCATTCTCCACATCGGTATTCTTAATAAAGGTAGCCGCATGTGCTTTCCCATTCAATAATACATTGTTGACATAAAAGTTTTTTGCTGATCTGTTTTTTGCACTGATGGTAAATGTTTTACCATTCTCTAAATGAATCTTCACTTCATCAAACAACGGTGTACCCAATGCGTACACACCACTGCCGGGTGTTGGCTGGTAGATACCCATTGCACTCAATACAAACCATGCACTCATCTGTCCGCAATCTTCGTTACCAATCAAACCATCCGGGTTATTGGGATAAAACTCTGTACAGATCTGGTGAACGAGCTCCTGTGTGCGCCAGGGCTTGCCTGCATAATTGAACAAATAAGCCATGTGATGACTGGGTTCGTTGCCATGTGCATACTGACCGATCAATCCTGTTACATCGGCCTGGTCACGACCGCTTAATGTTTGTGTGGTAGTAAACAGCTCTTCCAGCTTGCGTAAGAAATTTTCTTTGCCGCCATATATTTTGATCAAGCCATCAATATCCTGTTGTGCCGAGAATGAATAATGCCAGGAGTTCCCTTCAGTAAAAAAGTTGTTGACTTCTGTTGCATTGAACGGCGAAAACCAAAAGCTCTGCACCTTGCCACGGATATGATAAGTAGTTGGATCGAAGAGATTACGATAATTCAATGCACGTGCAGTATATTTCTTATACACTGCATCATTACCGATCCATTTGGCGAACTCAGCAATACACCAATCATCATATGCATACTCCACCGTTTTCGATGCACTTTCGTGATCGTGATCGTTGCTAACAAATCCCTGGCGGGCATATTGTGTTAAACCATAACGATTGCTTTCTGCATAACTCGTCATAGCTTCCAGTGCCAGCTTTGTATCAAAGCCTCTGATTCCTTTCTGGTACGCATCAACAATTACCGGCACCGAATGATAACCGATCATACAAAAGGTTTCATTACCACTCAGCTCCCATACCGGCAACATGCCGCCCTGTTTGTATTGCGCCAAAAATGTATTGATCCAATCAGTAGTTCTTTTTTGGTTGATGATGGACATCAACGGATGTAAGGCACGGTGTGTATCCCATAAGGAGAATACAGAATAATTTGTGAACCCATCAGCTTTGTGCACGTTCAGATCTGTGCCACGGTATTCACCGTTTACATCGGTATAAATATTCGGCGCAACAGATGCATGATACAATGCTGTATAAAACGCCACCTGCTGATCCTGCGTTCCACCTTTCACTGCTATCTTACCCAGTTCTTTGTTCCATTCATCTTCTGCCTGCTGTTTTACGGTTGCAAAATTCCAGTGTGGGATTTCTGTATCAAGATTCAGCTTTGCGTTTTCCATGCTTACGCCTGAAATACCAACTTTCACCTGTACAGTTTTAGTACCGCTTACATCAAAACTGAAATAGGCTTTAATGTTTTTGCCATTGGCAGAACGGATATTGTTTTGCAATACATCGTTCAACGCAATACCATACGTCTTAATCGGTTTTTCAAATTTCATGTAGAAGTAAAGCATTTGATTCGATGCCCAGCTTTTGCTGCGGCGCATGCCCCTTACTTCGTATTCGTTTACTATTTCAAAAGATGATTCCAACACTTCATCTCTGTGTTTGAGATCGAGTAATACTTTCCCTTCGTTTGCAGCCGCATCAAATGTATATTGATGCATACCCGAACGGAATGAAGTGGTGAGTGCTGCGTTGATGTTATGCTTCTTCAGTAACACTTCGTAATAACCTGCATGTGCTTTTTCGTTTTTGTGTGAGAAGGGAGAAGCATATTCACTATTCTTCCATTTCACTTCTCCTGTAAACGGCATCAGCAACACATCGCAGTAATCAGCAATACCGGTACCGCTCAGATGCGTATGCGAAAAACCGTACATGATACTGTCGCTGTAATGATAACCGCCACAACCATCCCAGCCTTCCAGTCTTGTATCAGGACTTAACTGCATCATACCAAATGGCATTGTAGCGCCGGGATATGTATGGCCATGACCGCCTGTACCAATAAAAGGATTCACAAGCTTTGCATAATTCGTTTGAGCATTTACCAAAACACTCAACGTAATAAAACAAATAACAAACACTACTCTTTTCATCATCTTATATTTTCAATTCTTAATTAAATCCACCCTGTCCTCGATAAAGCTTGACCGGCTTATCGAGTTTTACTTTTACAACAGTGATATACTTATCCAACACATTTTTCGGAACATTCACATACACCAATCCGGGCACATGGCTCCAGGAAATTTTTCCAACAATTTTGTGTGAGAGTTTTGCATTACTTCCCAGAACAGTGATATCCTGTATTTTGTTATCCAGTCCTTTGATCATGATATTACCGCCCGAACTTCCGTGCAGGAATAAATACAATGTGGTGGAGTCTTTCGACAATGTTG
>NZ_CAMLGT010000279.1 GCF_946479605.1 uncultured Lacibacter sp. | reverse complement strand
ACATTACAGTGGAATATCATTACTGAACCACTCAACTATTCTTATCATTTTGAAACAGGTGATAAAGATTGGGAAAACCATGGTTACGGTGGCATTTGGGGCGGACAGCATTTATCTGCCCATCATAATTTATTTGCGCATTGTGTAAGTCGTAACCCTCGCTTCAATGGTGCACGACTTGGTGCTGATGCAGAGTTTGTTGATTTCAGAAACAATGTGATCTATAACTGGCAACACAATAATGTGTATGGTGGTGAGGGAGGAAAGTACAACATGGTAAATAACTACTATCGTTACGGACCTGTTACAAATAAAAACGTTCGCTACCGCATTGTTAATCCATCGAAGCTGGATAAACAACCTTATGGACAGTTTTATGTTGAAGGGAATTATGTGGATGGTGCTCCCGATGTAACAAAGAATAATGTTGCAGGAGTACACATCGATCCGAAAGGAACAGAAGAAGAAAAGAAAACAGTTGTACAAACTGTTGCTTTTCCCACTGATGCAATTACCGTGCAGAGTGCAGAAGATGCATATAAAGCAATTTTAAAAAATGTGGGGGCCTCTTTTAAAAGAGATACGATGGATGCACGCATCATCAATAATGTAATTGACCGAACCGGAAAGATCATTGATGTGCAGGGCGGCTATCCCCATCACACTGCCTTTGAATTAACTACCAATGCATGGCCCGTTTTACAATCCGTACCTGCGCTAACCGATACTGACAAAGATGGTATGCCGGACGAATGGGAAAAGAACAATGGTTTAAATGCAAATGATGCAGCTGACGCAAGTACAAACAAACTGCATCAACAGTATACCAACATTGAAGTTTACATCAACAGTCTAATTAAATTATAAGATGAAGAAGTTTGTTATATGCCTGGCACTGCCACTGTTTGCATTAATGCTGCCACCAAAAAAGAAGATCAAACTCTTTATTGCAGGCGATAGCACTGCAAGTATAAAAGATGTAAAAGCATATCCTGAAAACGGATGGGGAATGCCCTTTGTGTATTTCTGGGATTCAACAGTAACAGTTGTCAACAAAGCAAAAAACGGCAGAAGTACATCTTCGTTTCAAACAGAAGGTTTGTGGAAACAGATCATGGATGAAGCAAGTGAAGGCGATTATGTATTCATCCAGTTTGGACATAACGATGAAGTGCCAACAAAAAAAACCGCCACTACGCCGGAGCAATTCAAAAACAATCTCAAAAAGTTTGTAACCGAAACAAGAGAGAAAAAAGCCATTCCTGTTTTGCTTACGTCGATGGCCCGCAGAAAATTCGACAGCACAGGTAAGATCGTGGGCACACACGATGAGTATATGAAAATTACAAGAGCAGTTGCAGCAGAAGAAAAGGTTGTACTGTTTGATATGGATATCATCACGCAACAACTCTACCAGCAGTTTGGTGCCGAAAATTCTGCTCTGCTGTTCCTGCAACTAAAACCAGGTGAACATCCCAATCATCCGAAAGGAAAAGATGATAATACACATTTCAATGAATTTGGTGCACGATTGGTTGCACAACTGGTATTAAAAGAAATCCGCTCCCAATTACCTGAACTCGCAACACGAATTGTTAATTCAAAAGAATAATCAATAGACCAATGAAACTTTCTTGCTTGCCAAAATGTATCGTTACATTTCTTTTACTGCTCTGTGTATCTGCAACAAATGCCCAGCAGATCGCTTTCCCCGGTGCCGAAGGTGCCGGCCGTTTTGCTACAGGTGGGCGGGGAACTGCCAGTACGCCAACAACTGTATTTGAAGTAACGCATCTCAACGATGATAACAGTGTGGGAAGTTTACGTTATGCATTAAGTCAAACAGCAACACATCGCACTGTTGTGTTTCGTGTGTCTGGAACAATTCATCTTACATCACGTTTAACCATTCGCAGTAATACAACCATTGCGGGACAAACTGCTCCCGGCGATGGTATTTGCATTGCTGACTACCCGGTAGTGATCAGTGGTGATAATGTGATCGTTCGTTACATACGCATCCGCATGGGCGATAAAAATCAACTCATCACAACACCTGCAAATTGCGGTGTTCCGGTTTCGCCTTTTACTGCTGCCTGTATGCCCACAACAAACAGCGGTGGTGATGATGCGTTTGGAAATCTTGGCGGTAAAAATATCATCATCGATCATTGTTCCATTGGATGGAGCAGTGATGAAGCGTTAACCATTTATCGTGGCGATAGTGTTACACTGCAATGGAATATTGTTGCTGAACCGTTGAACTATTCGTACCACTACGAAGGTGATGCCGATTTCCAGGAGCACGGGTATGTTGGTATCTGGGGATCGAAACGTGGTTCTTTTCATCATAACTTAATTGCACATGCAAAAGGTCGTAACCCACGCTTTGCAGGCATCAGTACGTATTCGCCTGCGGTAGTTGGTGTGGAAAATGCTGACTTCAGAAACAACGTTGTGTACAACTGGGGCAGCTACAGTACCAATGGTGGCGATGGTGGTAATTACAATCTCGTTAATAATTATTACAAGTACGGCCCGTCAACAGGCACAGGAAATTCTGTTTCTATTCCTGTTCGTGGCATGATCGTTCAGCCGGGAAAAACAACCGGTACCACACCCATCCCCTATGGTAAATTCTATTTATCGGGAAATTATGTTGATGGCTATACAAACATTACAAACAATAACTGGTTAGGTGTATCAATGAGTGGTGGTGTGCAGGCCGATACAACGAGTGCAAAAGCAACATCCGAACATGACATTGCTCCTGTTACCACACACACAGCACAGGAAGCTTATGCATTAGTATTACAATATGCAGGTGCAAGTATAAAACGTGATACACTTGATGAGCGTATTGCAAACGATGTACGCAACCGCACCGGACGTATCATTGATGTGCAGGGTGGCTTTCCACATGGGACGCCTTATTTAAGTACAGTAAATGCATGGCCAACATTGAGTTCAACAACAGCACCAACCGATACTGATCATGATGGTATGCCTGATGCCTGGGAAACAGCAAACGGCTTAAATCCAAATGATGCAAGTGATCGTGGTGTTTTTGCAGCGAATGGTTATACAAACTTAGAGAACTATCTCAACTCCATTGTTACAGATCAGCAAAATACCACGCCCACTATTTATAACTCAGCTTCGTTTACTGCATTTGCACAAACAACAGGCTCAGCATCATCATCACAATCTTTTACAGTATCTGCATTAAATCTTACTGCTGATCTTACTGTTACTGCACCGGCGTCGTATGAAGTTTCGTTGAATAACACTACATGGAGTAACAGTGTTTCACTTACACCCAACAGCGGCACAGTTGCTGCAACAACAATCTATATTCGTTTGAATGCAACAACTGCAGGTACATACAATGGAAATATTGTTGGCACAAGTACAGGTGCAGTAAACATGTCGCTTGCTGTAACAGGTACTGCTTCGCAAAATTTACAGGATGCAGCCATTGGTTATTTTCCTGGTATCGATGGTGGATTTGAAAACCAGACTGTGGGCTCATACTCTACTGTTACTGCACATACATCAACCACCAATTGGGAAGTATCTGCCGCTTGGGAAATTAAAGCAGGTGATGCACGTACAGGTAATAAAATTATGTTTTACAAACAGGCAAGCACAAGTGTAAAATATATGTTCTCACCTGTGCTGAGCAATCCTGCTCTTAGCCAGAATACAGATTATGTAATTCAATTCTGGTATAAACCTGTTAGTGCATTAAGTGCAGCAACGGTATTAACCGGATCTGCAACAGTTGTAGGTGCAACGGGTGGAACAGGTACTTCGTTTACATCTGCAACAGCAACATTAGATGCTTCCACTCCGCAAGAATGGCAATTGTTTACCGGAACATTAAAAACGGCAAACACAACTCCAACCAGTACATATTTTGGAATGAGGATTTCAAATCCGCAGTCGCCTTATTTTTATATTGATGATTATGTGGCTTATCCCGGCACCGCAGTAGATAACACTGCACCGGATGCAATCACTAATCTTACAGCAACAGGTTCTGCAAATGCCATTGCATTAACATGGTCGGCTCCTGCAACAGGTATTGATAACGGCGGTTATCTTATTGTAAGGAGTACAGTAAGTGCTCCACCAACATTGAATGCAAAAGGCGTGTATGCAGCAGGCAATACCATTGGAGCTGATTACACGGTTTTATATACCGGAACAAGTACTTCGTTTAACGATGGAACTGTTACAAGCGGTTCAACTTATTATTATCACGTGTTCACGGCAGATAAAGCATTTAACTATTCACCTGTTGCAACAGTATCTGCAACAGCTACTGCATCTACTTCGCCCACTATTCTTACAACAGCAAACTTTACCAACTTTATTCAAACAATCGGTTCGCCGTCAGGTATACAAAAAGCAACTGTAAGTGGTACCAATCTTACTGGCGACCTTACTGTAACTGCTCCAGCAAACTATGAAGTTTCATTGAATGGAACTACATGGACAAGCAGTGTTGTATTATCGCCT
>NZ_CAMLGT010000278.1 GCF_946479605.1 uncultured Lacibacter sp. | reverse complement strand
ATGCGTGCCGAAACAAGATTTGTGCGTGCCTTTGCTTATTGGGTACTGCTCGACTTGTATGGTAAACCAGGGTTTACTACTGAAAATGATCCGATTGGTAAGTTCAATCCCATACAAACAAACCAGGCTGATTTATTTGCTTATATCGAAGGCGAACTGAAAGCGATTGACTCTGATCTGTCAAATGCACGCAGTGCTGCGTATGGCCGTGTAGATAAAGCTGCTGCGTGGTCTTTACTTGCACGTTTATACCTCAATGCAAAAGTGTATATCAATACAGACAAGTATACTGAAGCGATCACTTATTCTAAGCGTGTAATTGATGCAGGGTATGGTTTATTAAGCGATTACCGCTGGCTGGGGTTGGCTGATAATAACGTGAACAATCCTGAATTTATCTGGACACTGAATTACGATGGTGTAAGATCAAAGAACTATGGCGGCACCACTTTTCTGGTGAATGCTTCTGTTGGTGGCGATATGGATCGCAATGTTTCCGGTCTTGGTGGATGGGGCGGTATCCGCACCACACGAAATATTCCTGACCTCTTTCCTGATGTGAATGGCAATGGTGATAAACGTGCACAGTTTACAACAGGTTCCCAAACTATTGAGATCAATAATATTTCGGAATTTAAAGACGGATTGGCAATTATCAAGTACCGTAACCGCACACGCAGTGGCGGCTTTGGCCAGGATATTGAAAAAACATTCTCTGATATTGACTTCCCCATTTTTCGTTTAGCTGAAATGTACCTGATCTATGCTGAAGCAGTGAAACGTGGTGGCACAGGTGGTACCGATGCTCAGGCTTTGATTTATCTGAATGCCTTGCGTTCACGTGCACAGGTTACTGCAGCTCCGCTAGGATTTTATACGCTCGATTATATTATTGATGAACGAGCAAGGGAACTGCATTGGGAAGGTTTCCGAAGAACCGATCTGATCCGTTTCAACCGTTTTGTGGAAGGTACTTACCTGTGGCCATGGAAAGGCGGTGTGAAAAGCGGTACGGGCGTTGCTCCTGTTTATAAGCTATACCCGATTCCTGACTCAGAGATCGCAGCAAATCCTAACCTATCTCAACACTTAGGTTATTAATCACATTAAAAGAACGAAACATGAAATCATACATCAACCGTTTTTCGCTCTTCGCCGTCATCCTGTTTTTGTTTGCCTGCGAAAAAGCTGAGAACAAGATCAATTTCAAAAGCGGTACAAATCCCGTGTTGACAGCAAGCACCAATGCTGTGAACCTGCAGCCGGGCATCGAAAGCAATACCGCACTTAAACTTAGCTGGACCAACCCGGAGTACAGTTTTACCACCGGTATCAGCTCACATGATGTAAAGTACACACTGGAGATCGATACACTGGGTGCAAACTTTGGCAGTGCCCGCAAGTTTGTAACGGTATTTTCAAAAGACTTATCAAAGACCTATACTGTTACTGAGTTGAACGGCATTATGGGTAATGATATGCGTTTGCCGCTTGACCCACGCCGTACGTTTACCTTCCAGGCAAGATTAACATCCAGCCTTGGTGTAGGTACAGATGCTGTGCCTCTGCCTTCAAACATCATCACCTTTACAGCAAGTCCGTTTATTCCACCACCCAAAGTAGAAGTGCCGGATCTCGGTACGTTGTGGATTACCGGAGATGCGGTTGCTTCCGGCTGGACAAATACGCCGCCAGCAGGGCAGCAGTTTACCCGCATTTCAAATACACTGTATCAGTTAACGATAAATATGCCAAGCGGTGGCGGATATAAACTGCTGCAGAAACAGGGCGATTGGGACTCGCAATATCACATGACAGTAGGCACATGGGCAGGCGGACAATTTGAAAAGAAAAATTCTGATCCGCAATTCCCCGGGCCACCATCAGCAGGTTCTTATAAAATTACTGTTGACTTTCAGTTAGGCGAATACACTGTTGTAAAACAATAAACCATAGTACAATGAAATTATTTAATCATATACGCTTTTCTCACCTGGTGCTGCTGCTTGTGCTGGCAGGTTGTGCAAAAGCACCCGAACTGAAGTATCACAACAACGGTACAGCCGTTAACCTGTCTTCTTCAGCCGCATCCATTGCACCAACGGCAGCCGATTCAAACAGGGTGATCCTTACACTCAACTGGACCAGTCCGGCTTATGCTACCGACAGCAATACATACAAGTATATACTTGAACTGGATTCCAGCACCAGGAATTTTACAAAGCCAAATGTTATTACGCAAACAGGCGCACGTACAAAATCATTTACCGGAAAAGAGATCAACAACATGCTGTTGAACTATGGTTTTGCATTGGGCGTTCCTGTTGATCTGGATTTCCGTATCACTTCATCGTACAGTAATAATAACGAACAGTACAAGTCGAACATCCTGAAAGTGCGTGTTACGCCTTACAGTGATCCTTCTGTATTAACGACTGAAAAAACAACCGTATCAGGTACATTGAATGATGCAGGCAACCCTTCCAACAAGTTTACCTGGACACGTTCTTTTACCGGTTACAGCGGTGCTGTTACTTACACACTGCAATACGATTCAGCAGGTAAAAACTTTGCTTCGCTGAACGAGATTGCTGTGGGTAACGACACTTACCTTAAACAACTGAACGTTGGTGAAATGAATGATGCAGCGTTAACCGAAGGCGTTGCCGGTGGCACTACCGGTAAAGTTGATTTTCGTGTGAAAGCGGTAACTGCACAGGGTGCTGTTTCTTATTCAAACACAGTATCGGTAACCATCAATACTTATATTCCGTTGTTGCGTTTTTACCTGCCGGGCAGTTACCAAACAGCTACAGGACAGGGAACAGACTGGAGTCCGTCAAACGCTCCTGAACTGGTTCGTGATCTTCGTCCCGGTGCATTGAACAAACTGTACTATATCTACATCTGGTTGCCAGCCAATACCGAGTTTAAGGTAACACAGGGCCGCAGCTGGGATGTGAACTATGGCGGCACGGGTGGTAACCTTGTGGCGGGATCAAATGACAACCTGAAAGTGACCAATGCAGGCTTTTACCGCATTTCCATTGACCGCACTTCACTGAAGTATGATATCCGTGAAGGCCGTATGGGTTTTGTGGGTGATGCCAGTGGTGCAGGATGGAGCCCAAGTGGCGCATTCCCTAACTATGCAATGGGTATGGCATCCACCAACCTTTTTGTGGGTATTACTACGTTTGCTACCGGCCCGTGGAAAATGATTGATCATAACGACTGGAACAATGGCGACCTCACGGTAACCAATGCCCGCAGTTATGGCGCCAGCGGACCAAGCGGCAGCACCATGGAAATAAATGGCGGCAACTTCCCGAACATAGCTGCAGCGGGCCGTTACCGTGCCATCTGGGATGGACGTAATCCTGATAATATCAAATACGAATTATCACCTGCTACCGAAATGCGTATTGTAGGCAATGGTATTCAGGGAGTGCCAGACTGGAATCCCGGTGCCAGCCCTCAAATGACCTATTTAGGTGCAGGCCGTTGGCAAATTACTACCACATTGGTTGCAGGTAAGGATATTAAATTCCTTGCAGGTAACGACTGGGGTGCATTTGATTATGAAGACAACAGTGGTGGCAGCACTGCTACAGGTGTTGCACGCAAGATCAAGTGGGAAGGTGGTGATAATTTCAAAACACCTGCCACAACAGGTGTGTACACCATTACACTGGATGAACATGCGCAAACTGTTACCATAAACTAAGCAGTAGGCTTTACTATATGAAAACGGCTGTTGCAATTCGCAACAGCCGTTTTTGTTTTATGAATAGGCTTACCAGCTCTTTCGAACCTTGAACTTCCCCTCAACACTTGGCCCGGCCAGCATAAGATGGCCTGTACCCGACGGACTGATCAGAAAGGTTCCTGTTACAAATCCATCTGTTTCACCCATACTGGTAATGGTAACGCCACCGCCACTGGCAACAAACTCACCTGTAACAGTCACATACGCACAGTTGTAATTCGCTCCACCGGTTATGAGGTACTGGACATGCGTACCGATGTTATTCTGCGGCGACTTGTATGGAAATGTTCCTGTGCCTGCGCCCTGCCAGCGAACGGTAATATAGCGGCCCCTTTCATCGCCATCACTATCGGCCAGCATATAATAGTTATCTGCAATTTTCACAACCGGCGATGCTGCCTGTGTAAACCATTCTCCACCTGCAACACGCACCGATATTTCACCATCGTTTCCAATTTTAATGAGTGTGAGCACAAGGAACTTTCCTTTTTTGTTGAGATCAATATTGGCACTAACCGCTACCGGGTTGGGTGCATTGGGTACAGTGGATGGTGCCGTGTACACAGCGGTTGCTCCATTTGCCGCAAGTTTGCCGGCGCCAGCCAGCGACCAGTTTTTTACAAAAGCAGCAGTCATACTTTGTTTCTGTGCAATGGGGCGTTCTGTTTTTTCAAGAGTTGCCAACAGAAAATTGGCATCAGATACCACTTCAAGCTGAGCTGTACCATTCACTGCCAGCATGGAAGCACTTGATTTCAATTCAAAACTTTTAAAGAATGTCCAGTCGGAGAAATGCGTGGTTTGCACACTGATCTTTTTTGCAGTTTTATCAACCGTTACAGTATTGATCGATTGCCACACGCCCTGTGCATCCTGGTAAGCAATACCCACTGCTTCAGGAACAACACCGGCCAGGTCATC
>NZ_CAMLGT010000277.1 GCF_946479605.1 uncultured Lacibacter sp. | reverse complement strand
GAGTGTCATTTAGAATTACAGGCAACACTAAATTATGCGCCACTCACCATAAAACCAAATTTCTCAAATCTCTGATTTCCAACATACGTTATGTCGCCTTTTCAGATTGTTGCAAAACAAAAGGCGACATTCGTCGCCTTGTAATTATTTATTTCTGTTGCTGTTGGCAGCCAGATCAATCGGAGTTTTTTCTATTTCTGAAAACTCTTACTCACCACCAGCTCCTTACTTCCACCCGCATAACTGTAAAAACCTTCGCCACTCTTAACACCTAATTTGCCGGCAGTAACCATGTTTACCAACAGCGGACAAGGGGCGTATTTCGGGTTGCCAAATCCATCATGCAGTACACGTAAAATGGCAAGGCACACATCCAGTCCAATAAAATCAGCTAACTGCAAAGGACCCATCGGGTGTGCCATGCCCAACTTCATCACGGTGTCAATTTCTTCCACACCGGCAACACCTTCATACAGGCTGTATATTGCTTCATTGATCATGGGCATTAAAATACGGTTGGCAATAAAGCCGGGATAATCATTCACCACGCAGGGAACTTTACCAAGTTGTTTGCTTAATTCAACAATGGTATCGGTTACTTCTTTTTTGGTTGCATAACCATTAATGATCTCCACCAGTTTCATTACCGGCACCGGATTCATAAAATGTATGCCAATCACCATATTCGGACGGTTGGTAACTGCAGCAATTTTTGTAATGGAAATGGAAGAGGTGTTGGTGGCAAGAATACAATTGGCAGGTGCTGCTTTATCAATCTCTTCAAAAATTTCCAGCTTTAATTCTGCATTTTCAGTGGCGGCTTCTATTACCAGCTCTGCATGGGTTACACCATTCAGCAGATCGTGTGTGGTTGTAATGTTTTTTAATGTGCTTTGTTTTTGTTCTTCTGTAAGAATTCCTTTTGCAACCTGGCGGTCAAGGTTTTTTGCAATGGTTTCTTTGGCTTTTACCAACTGGCCGGGATGAACATCAATGAGGGTAACTGTAAATCCGTTTTGGGCAAATACGTGTGCAATTCCATTTCCCATGGTTCCTGCACCAACAACAGCAATCTGTTTCATTTCTATGCTTTTTTATTGCGTGCAATATAAGAAAAGCACATTGTTGAATGAATGACTTGAATTAGAAATAATGCTGATGAAATGTGATTTGCCGCAAAGTGGTAAAGGCACTAAGGAACACTAAGGGAAAAAGAAAAAAGAGAAGCAGAGTGCCCACGTGGCAGACCGTTATTCAAATGCAGAACAATTCTTCTTCGTGCATCTTTGTGCCTCCATGTCTTAGCGGCAAAACCTAATTTTTCTTCTTAAAATCTCCCCGCTTCCATGCCTGTATAAATTCGTTCCAGGCTACAGGGTTAAAGATGTTTTGCGGACGGAACTGGCCATTGTAGTATTGCGATTGTGCATGCTGCCCCTGTACATATCTCGATGCTTCGCCGCCATCTCTCGGAAGTGATTGCTGCAGAATGCGGGCCTGTGCTGTGCGTGTGTTTTGCCGGGCTATTTCAATTTTATCGGCAGGTACATCTGTGGTGAGGAATTCCCGTTCAAACTGTTCACGCCTTGGCCTTGCTTTAATGATGGTGGCAGGAAGATAAACCGTATCAACCACCATCAGTTGAATAATGTTGAAGGAATTGCCTTCTATGTTTCCGGGAATTTTTACTTCTTTCGGTTTAAAGCCAACATAAGTGAAATCAATGATATCGCCTTTCAAAACCACTATGCTGAAAACGCCTTGCTCATTGGTGAACGTACCCCTGTTTTGGTTACGCAGTTTAATGGTTACACCGGGCAGCCCACGAAGGCTGTCGGCAGTCATCACCACACCATACAATTGAACAACAGAATCTTTGAATGATTCAAATTGCGCCTTAACGGCAATTGGGGCAAGCATACAAAGTATAAGCGACAGGAGTAGAAATTTCTTCATCTGGTTCAAAAATAAGCTGAAATCATGATTTGCCTCATCAAATGAAAGCGATCTATGGCTAATTTTGCAGTTCGATCCACTTTTTTAACAAATACTACTACACATGACAAAGGAACAAGTGCTGCAGGCATTGAGCAATGTACAGGAGCCCGACCTCGGCAAAGACCTTGTAACACTGAATATGATCAAAGACATTGTGATTGATGGCAATAAAGTGTCGTTCACAATTGTATTAACCACACCCGCCTGTCCCATGAAAGATATGATGGGCCGTGCTGCCACTAACGCCATTGAACTACTGGTGAATAAAGATGCTGTGGTGATTGTAAACTTTACATCAAACACCAGCAGCAACCGGAAAGATCCAAAGTCGGTATTGCCGAATGTGAAAAATATTATTGCTGTAGTGAGCGGTAAAGGTGGTGTGGGTAAAAGCACTGTTAGTGCAAACCTTGCACTGGCATTGGCACAAAACGGCGCAAAGGTTGGGTTGATGGATGCTGATATTTACGGGCCAAGCGTACCCATTATGTTTGGTGTGCGTGGCGAACGTCCGAAAATGACAGAAGTAAATGGCAAAGGCATGATTGTGCCAATGGAGAAATACGGCATTAAGTTTATGAGCATTGGTTTATTGGTGAATGAAAAAGACGCCATCGTATGGAGGGGACCAATGGCCAGCAGTGCCATCCGCCAGTTTGTAACCGATGTGTTGTGGGAAGATCTCGATTACCTGGTAATTGATATGCCACCCGGCACCGGTGATATTCATTTAACCTTGGTACAAACAGTGCCGGTAACAGGTGCCATTGTTGTAACAACACCCCAGGATATTGCATTGGCCGATGCAAAGAAAGCAGTTGCCATGTTTGGACAGGCGCAAATTAAAGTGCCGATTATTGGTTTGGTGGAGAATATGGCTTATTTCACACCGGCGGAATTACCGAACAATAAATACTACATTTTTGGTAAAGATGGTGGTAAACGTTTGGCTGAAGAATTTGAAATGAATTTCCTCGGGCAAATTCCGATTGTGCAAAGCATTCGTGAAGGTGGCGATAACGGCAAACCTGTAATGGCTAGTGATGATGCGATTACCAAAAAAGCATTTGAAGAATTTACAGCAGCAGCTGTGCGTAGTATTTCTATGCGCAATGCAGAACTGCCTGCCACTCAATTGCTGGAAGTAGTTTCGTAAGCAGAAATATTGTTGATAAGTGATGGCGGGCCTTGGTCCGCCATTTTTTTGGCACGATAATTTTAGAGAAGCAGGTGACAGGATTTTATTCATCAATAAAAGCGCATTGTATGGAAATTATTGTCACGCTCCTAATTGGTGCAATTGCAGGCTGGCTTGGCAGCCAGATTTTTAAAGGCCACGGACTTGGCCTGATTGGAAATATTGTTGTGGGTATTCTTGGTAGTATTGTTGGTTATTGGTTGTTGGGTAAACTGGGAGTGAGTTTTGGCACCGGATGGGTAGGTGCAATACTTACAGGTGCGTTAGGTGCCATTGTAATATTGGCAGTGATCAATCTTGTGTTTAAAAGTGCGAAATAGTAATTGAGGTTACAATGAAAAGTGGCGGGTTTATACCCGCCATTTTTTATTAAGGTCAGTTTTGTGAATTGTGCTTTTACACTCCCTTACCTTTGGCGCATGTACAATTCTGCGCAATTCAAAGAAGATGATGAACAGCAGGTGCTTGCATTTATGAAAGCACATCCGTTTGCAATGCTCATTGGCAATAGCAATGGCCGTGCAGTTGCAACGCAGGTTCCGTTGATGATTGAAGAACGGGATGGGAAATTGTTGTTGATCGGACATATAACACGCAAGCAGGATCATCAATTGGTGTTTGAAGAAAATGCAGAAGCGCTGGTTGTATTTACAGGTGCACATGCGTATGTAAGTGCTACATGGTACGAAAATCCGCAAATGGTAAGCACATGGAACTACAGCAGTGTGCATGTACGTGGCAAGCTGTTATTTTTAAATGAAGAAGGATTAATTGATGCATTGCGGAAACTATCGCTGCATTATGAAAAGCAGAATACACAATCTTCAACCATCTACGATAATTTGCCGGCAGAGTACGCAGCAAAAATGCTGAAAGCAATTGTTGGGTTTGAAATAGAAGTTACATCGATTGATCATGTGTTTAAGCTGAGCCAGAACAGAGATGAAAAAAGTTATGACAATATCATTAGTCATTTGCAAGAGGAAGGAAGCGAAGCGGCAGCTGTAGCAAAGACAATGGAGGAACGAAAAGCGAAAGTGTTTAAGCAATGAAAAGCTGTTATAGGTTTATCCTTGTTATATTATTAAGCAGTTGTTCAAATATGAAGACGATTACAAACACCCCTTCAGGGGATGGGGGCTTCGATAAACAAGGTCATCGTGGTTGCAGAGGTTTAATGCCGGAGAATACCATTCCCGCCATGCTGCATGCATTGGATTTAAACGTTACAACGCTGGAGTTGGATGTAGTGATAACAAAAGACAAGCAGGTGGTGCTTTCGCATGAACCGTTCTTTAATCATGAAATAAGTACCATTACGTACGGCACTTATGCAAATCCGGCAATAACAGAAGCAAATGAAAAGTCGTTTAATATTTTTCAAATGACTTATGAAGAGGTGAAACGATATGATGTTGGTTTGCGACCACATCCACGTTTTCCGCAACAGAAAAAAACAGCTGCTCATAAACCATTGTTGGGTGAATTGTTTGATAG
>NZ_CAMLGT010000276.1 GCF_946479605.1 uncultured Lacibacter sp. | reverse complement strand
GTTATCTGGAAACATGCATTGCGTAATGCATTGAATCCTGTTATTACTGCAGTTACCGGATGGTTTGCCGAGTTGCTGGCAGGTGCTTTTTTTGTAGAATATATTTTTGGCTGGAAAGGAATTGGGAAAGTAACTGTAGATGCACTTGAGAAACTTGATTACCCGGTTGTGATGGGTAGTGTGTTATTAAGTGCTTTTATTTTTGTGCTGATCAATATGCTTTCTGATATGCTGTATGCGGTAGTTGATCCAAGAGTGAGAGTGAGATAGAAGTACAAAGTAAGAAGTTGAAAGTACGAAGTACACCACATCGGATGTTCTCATCAGGCGAGATGAAACACAACAATAAATCAATTTAATATGCGATTCATTATTCTTGTACTTTGTACATTCTTCATTATTTATTGTAAAAACAAGCCGACAGTTCCAACGGTTGCCGAATATTTTAATTATGGTGATAGCGGTGTACAAATGGCGGGAGTTAAAATGATTCCTATTCAAACTCCTGCTGGAACGTTTAAAGTTTGGACCAAACGTTTTGGCAATAACCCACGCATCAAAATATTGTTATTACACGGCGGCCCTGCAATGACACATGAATACATGGAATGTTTCGAAAGCTTTTTCCCAAAAGAAGGGTTTGAGTTTTATGAATACGATCAGCTGGGTTCGTATTATAGTGATCAGCCAAAAGACAGCAGCTTGTGGACTACTGAACGTTTTGTGGAAGAAGTAGAGCAGGTGCGAAAAGCAATTGGTGCAGACAGTACAAATTTTTATGTGTTGGGAAATTCTTGGGGCGGCATATTGGGTATGGAGTATGCGTTGAAATATCAACACAACATGAAAGGATTAATTGTTGCCAACATGATGGCAAGTGCGCCTGCGTATGGCCGTTATGCACAGGAAGTATTGGCAAAGCAAATGGATCCGGCAGTTTTGGCCGAGGTGCGTGCCATTGAAGCCAAAGGCGACTTTGGTAACCCTCGTTATATGGAATTGTTAATACCGAATTTTTATAAACAACATTTGTGCAGGCTGGAAGAATGGCCCGATGGGTTTAACCGTGCCATGAAGCATGTGAATGGAGAAATATATACCATGATGCAGGGGCCAAGCGAGTTTGGTATTGCTGGTCGTTTGGCAAACTGGGATATTAAAGCAAGATTGAAAGAGATAAAAGTGCCTGCTCTTATGATTGGTGCAAAGCACGACACGATGGACCCCGCTGCAATGGAAGAGCAAAGCAAGCTGGTACAAAAGGGGCGCTACCTCTATTGCCCCAATGGAAGCCATCTTGCCATGTGGGACGATCAGCAGGTGTTTATGAATGGTGTAATTGCATTTATTCATGATGTTGATCAGGGAAAAATGTAACATCGTCTGCAATACAAGAGCCGCCTTTTCAGGCGGCTCTTGTATTTAATTAACAGCTGACTGACGATGCAGCCAGTTTATTTATGGATCACATCCATTTGCTGAGGAAGAGTTTGAACTCTTCTCTTAATTCGTTGATTACTTTTTCGAATCCTTCAAATTCTTCTTTTACAGCCTGGTGGGTTTGTACCTGTGCTGTTTCAATTCTACCAACATGAGTCTTTACATCTTTTAGTACGTTGTGTTCGTGTTCGTGAATGTTGTGTTGCAGTTCATCAATTGTGTTTCGCTGAATGATGAACTGGTTCTGAAAATGCTCTACCGCTTTCATAACTTCTTCACCGGTATTCTTTGTGGCAATTTCTGCAAGACGTTCTTCCTGGATGTCCAGTTCTTTATCATAAAAATCAAGTGCCTTTAACCATTCCTGGTGGTCGGTGCCGCAATTGGCAACAGTTGTGTAGCTCATGGCAAACTTATTTAGCTGTTTAAAATCGTATTGACAGTTTCAAAGTTTCTTTATTAACAGTAAATAATCTATGACAGGAGTCAGCAATGAAGATGAGAGAATTCAGCTGCGGGCCGACCTCGATCTTGATTGGAAAGTAAGAGTTGCTTATTTAATGATCACTTCTTTTACCGCATGTTCATTAAACAACTCATTAATGCGGTTGCGGATTTTTTCTTTCTGGTAAACTAATTCCTGTTTAAGCGGGGCAACACTTGTTGTGATGATAAGCTGCTGATTGATGAGTTTTATATCATCGGTGTATTTGGAAATGGTTTTGCCCATGAGTTCTTCCCACACATCTTTTATTTCCAATGCACGAACCCGTTGCTTGAGTTTGCTTTGGTTTAAAAACTGTTCCATTGCTTCCTGTATGCTCATTTCGGCCATGCTGCGAAGGTAGATGAAAATTTGAAGTATAGTAAATGGACAATTATCAATAAGCAAAGAAACTCATGGCTTTTATTGCCTGTTGCTTATTGTTCTTTCAACTCTATCAGTTGAATGTTCTTTCCCAAAGCCTCGAAGGCTGCAACAATACGATCCGGGTGAGGATCGGTGAGGAATACCTGTCCGTTAAAAACAGCACACACATAATGCAGCAGGTTGTGCATGCGTGCAGCATCCAGTTTTTCAAACACATCATCAAGTAACAATAGCGGCGCAAAACCTTTTTGCTGCTTAATGATTTCTGCTTCTGCCAGTTTTAAACTAAAGAGCAGACTTTTTCGTTGTCCCTGCGATGCAGATTGTTTAAACGAATCGTTGTTCAATAAAAATAAAAGATCGTCTTTGTGAATACCACAGGTGCTGCGTTGCAGCAGGTAATCTTTTTCTCTTGACTGTTGCAGCAGCAACTCAAACGATTGCTCCTGCAACTGGCTTTCATAGCTTACGGAAACAGGTTCGGTTTTGCCTGCAATGGTTTCGTAAAACCGTAACACCTGCTGGTTAAATTCAGGCAAGAAGCTGCTGCGTTTTGAATAGATATAATTGCCAGCCTGCATCAGTTGCTCATCAAGCACATCTAACAACGCATTGTTCCTTGTTTGTGTTTGTGCGCATGATTTCAAAAAACTGTTACGCTGTTGTAATATTTTATTGTAGTTGATGAGTTGTTGCAGGTAATCGGCATCGATCTGTGACAGCAACGTGTCTAAAAATAACCGGCGTTGTTCACTACCGCCAATGATCAGTTCCACATCATCCGGCGCAATGACTACACAGGGGTATTTGCCGATGTGATGCGAAAATTTTTCATACGGAACTGCATTGCAGCTGATTTCTTTTTTGCCGGTTTCACGTAACACGATGCTCACTGTTGTTTCTTCGGGGCCTTCTGTTATGCATCCTTCAATACGAAAACCACGCAAGCCATGCTGCACGTTGCCACTGTCTGATCCTGAAAAGTAGCTTTTGGTAAAACAGAGGTAATGTATGGCGTCCAGCAGGTTGGTTTTGCCAATTCCGTTTGCGCCGGTAATAGCCACAATCATTTCATCAAACGCAAAACGCTGATGTGTATAGTTTTTGAATTGGGTAATGGTGACCGACCTGAGGAACATAGGCTGCAAGATAAGAAGAGGAAGCTTGTAATGATTTTCAGAAAGGCTTTGGGTTATAAAAAGTTCATACAACAGGCCCGTTTTTTGTTTGTACCTTGTTTGACACAATTTTCCAAACTTAAAAACTTACAACGATGGAAGAAAACAAAAACACCCAGGCCGGCAGCGAAAAGCAAGGCTGGAAAGACAAAGCTGAAGATGCTTTACAGGACCTGAAAGGAAAAGCATCGGAGTTTGCAGATAAAGCAGAGGATAAACTGGAAGAATGGAAAGATAAAGCCGAAGACAAATTTGAAGAACTGAAAGACAAAGCAGAGGATGTGGTGGATGACCTGAAAGATAAGGCCTCTGGTCTTTGGGATAAAGTAAAGGACAAGTTTGATGGTGATGATGAGCCTGCAAAAAAGAACCCCGGCAATTAATAAGGAAGCCCTGCAGAAATGCAGGGCTTTTTTTTATCTGTTTCTTTATTTTGCAAAACGGAAACGAGTGAAACAATGAGTACGTTGATTGAACAATATATTGAGCAGCTGCAGTTGCAGCCACATCCCGAAGGTGGTTATTACAGCCGCAGTTATGCCAGTGCAGAATTGATTGCTGCTGATGCATTGCCTGAAAGGTTTACAGGAGACAGATGTTTTTCCACAGCTATTTATTTTCTGCTGGCGGGGAATGATTTTTCTGCATTTCACAGGATAAAAAGCGATGAGCTGTGGCATTTTTATGCAGGAGATAGTTTGCATATCTACGTTATTCATCCTGATGGCAGGGGAGAAGTGTTGCTGCTTGGCAATGATCCAGCCAATGGGTTTCATTTTCAGCAGTTGGTGAAAGCCGGTTGCTGGTTTGCATCAAAACCGCTGAATGAAAACAGTTTTTCTTTGGTGGGTTGCACCGTTGCCCCCGGTTTTGATTTTGACGATTTTGAAATGGCAGAGAAAGAAAAGCTGTTAAAGGAATATCCGCAACATAAAAAGTGGGTTGCGCAATTGTGCAGATAAATATAATTTATCCATTCTTCATCTTATATATCACCAAATAAGCCAGCACGATCAACACCAGCACAAGAAAAGTAGTCACAATCACCAGCGATTGATTAGGTAATGGTTTCTGTTTGCGTTTACGGCGTTGCTGTTGTAATTGTAATGAAAGTTGTTTGTTCAGATCGGCTACCGCACGGTTGGTCTTTTTTTCATCAGCCATACGTAAACCTTCTTCTGCATCACTCATCATTTCATTGTCGGCAAGTTTCT
>NZ_CAMLGT010000275.1 GCF_946479605.1 uncultured Lacibacter sp. | reverse complement strand
ATGGTATTAAGTACCGGAAAGATGCCGATGGACTTATCCAGCTTTTTTTTATTGAATACCCGGGCATTTTGGAATGTATCATTGAAGATAATGGAATTGGAAGGAAGCGTGCGATGGAGTTAAAAGCCGTAAACCCGATTGAGTATCAATCAAGAGGAATGGCTTTAACAGCAGAACGGGTACTCTTATTAAATGAGCAGCGTGAACAGAAAATAGAAATCATAATTGAAGATCTGTTAAATGCAGAAGCTGTTGCTGCAGGAACAAGGATCCGTGTCCGTTTTCCTGTAGACTAGATGTTAATGATTTCAGTATATAACGGAGCTGTGAAATTAACCTCAGAAAAGCCTTAGTTTTACGTTTGGCAATTTTTACTTAGCGGAAGCGGGTGGCAGAATATTCAAAATCATAATCACGAGTTTATGGTGAAAGTTTTAACGGTTGACGATGAACCAAAGAATCTGAGAATTATCAAGGAATTGCTTAAGCTTTATTGCCCAAATGCTTTGCATGTGGGTGAAGCTGATAATATTGATAAGGCCCAGCAATTGATTGTGGAACAGCAGCCTGATCTTGTATTGCTTGATATTGAAATGCCACACGGAAACGCTTTTGATCTGCTTGACCGGATTATGCCCGTGAATTTTGAGATTGTTTTTGTTACAGCATTTGATTCGTATACATTGAAGGCATTTAAATACTCAGCGCTTGATTATATTCTCAAGCCGGTAAATATTGATGAGCTGAAAGCGGTTGTTGCCAAAGCTGAACAACGGGTGCATCAAAAAAACATCAATCAGCAATTAAGCTTTTTGCTGCAAAATATCAGGCAGCCAAATTCGGCATTGCAGCGTATTGCTATTCCAACTTATAAGGATCAGCTGGAATTTGTTGAAACGGATTCAATACTTTATTGCGAAGCCAGTGGGGCATATACCTATATTTTTGTGAGCGGTGGACAGAAATTGATTTCGGCCAAAAGCCTGAAAGAGTACGAGGAAATACTGCCGGAACCTGTTTTTTTTCGCCTTCACCACTCTCACCTAATCAATATCAATAAAGTAAAAAAATACCACAGAGGCCGTGGAGGAGAAGTGGAAATGGAAAATGGGGCATTTCTGGAAGTTGCTACCCGCAGGAGAGACGAATTTCTTAAGCGGGTAGGATATTAACCCTCATATTTTCACAGTTATCAGCCTGTTTGCACAGTTATCAATCCTTTTTTCTCCAAGAGAAACTAAATGGTAGTTTTGAACAGGCCGTTGCCTGACCTTTGATCCACTTTCTACCTGATAAGCGAAAACATCCCCTTTCTAAACACTAAAGACTCGCAGCTGGTTTTTGCTCTTACCACATAAGAGTACATTGCCGGGTCTTGTTTTATTCCCTTGTAAGTTCCATCCCAGCATTTAAGCGGATCTGTGCTGTGAAACACCAGCTCCCCCCATCGGTTATAAATACGGAAGTCTAATTCAGTAATAACACCCCATCCGCTGATGCCATAACAATCGTTCAATCCGTCATTGTTCGGTGTAAAAGCATTGGGCATTAAATATCCGCCTTTATTATCGCCTGTTACGAGTACTGTAATACTGTCGATGTTAATGCAGCCATTCAGATCTTTACCTGCAACAAGGTATTGTGTTGTTTGAAGTGGTGATGCAAATGGATTATTGATGTTGGGGTTGTTAAGAGTAGTTGCAGGAGTCCAAAGATATTGTGACGCTCCGCTTACAATCAATTGGCTCCTGTTGTTGCTGCAATCAATGTCATTTGATTTTGAAACCGTAAGCGATGGTAATGGTAATACCGATATTGTGGTTGATAATGTTTCAGAAACATTACAAAGCGTATCTGTAATGATAACAGCGTAAGTGGTGCTGGTTTCCGGGGCCGCCATTGGGTTTGCAACCGTTGTATTGTTTAATCCTGAAACTGGTCCCCAGCTATAAAGATCACCTCCTGTGGCCACAAGTTGAATGGAATCATTCAAACATGCAGAAGTATCCGGGCTTATAGAAAACTGGCTGGCGGGTTTTATCGCAACTTTTACTGAGTCATTGTTGCTGCAATTGTTCGCATCGGTTACTGTTACAAAGTAGGTAGTGTTTGATGAAGGCGAGGCGACAGGATTACTGATGGTACTGCTGCTTAGTGTTGATGCAGGCGACCATGAATACAAGGTTCCTCCTGATGCATTTAACTGTACAGATGTGTTGTTGCAAATGAGTGTATCATTTGTAATGCTGATAACAGGTTTCGGGTTTACAGTTATTGTAATGCTGTCTTTTGCTGAACAGCCTGAGGTGGTGGTGCCGGTAACAATGTATTTTGTTGATGAAACAGGTACTGCAATAGGATTTGCAATTGTGCTGTTTGAAAGTGTACTTCCCGGTACCCATGAATAAGTTGATCCGCCTGTTGCGGTTAACTGAATTTGTGCGCCTGCACAAACGGTTGTGTCGTTATTTACATTTACTGAAGGAGAGTCAACGGTAATTTTCACGCTGTCTCTTGTAACAGTAAGAGGTGAAAAAGAAATATCGTCTAATGCGAAATCATTGCCGGTATATACCTGGTTTTGATTTACGATCGAAATGTTAGCAGATGTACTGTTGCCGGAATTCCAAACGGCATAAAACCTGTCCCAGATGCAGCTTGTATTATTCGCCACAAATGCAGGGCCAATGGTTACTCCGTTAATGGCAAACTGTAATTTGGCCGGGTTGCTGCTGGTCATGTGTTGTAACCATGTTTCAAACGCATAGTTTGTGTTTGGCTGTACAGTTATTGTTTGCGACCAAATTTTTACATTGGCAATTTCAGCACCATTAACAATCATCATGTTCCCGTTTGTTCCCGGAGTATGGTCGTTACAGTTGGGCATTTGCGGATGCCATGCAACAGGGTTATTGCTTACTGTGTACACTCCCGGATTAAAACCAGATGCAGGAACATATTGGTAATCCGAAATAAACCCGGTGTTGCCTGCAGCAAAATCGCCATTAACTACCAGGTTATTTCCTTTTTTCTGTGTTGTGAGGTAGTAGGTAATGGAGCCAGGGGTGGAGGTAACAGGATTTTGAATAGTGGGGTCAGATAAATAAGCAGCAGGCGCCCAGCAATACGACAAAGCAGGTGAAGCCTGCAGTTGCTTTGTACTGCCAATACAGATTGTGGTATCAGAAGTAAGAATTGCCTGGTTGTCATTTTGTATACCAACTGTCAACGTTTTTGTAACCGTATCGGTACAATTTTGATAATTCTGAATCATTTTCACCAGGTAAACACCGGGCAAACTATATGTGTGTGAAATAGAAGCTGAGCCTGCAGAAGAATTCGAATCGCCAAAATCCCATTTAATAGTTTTATAGGTAGTGGAAGTGGTAGAAAAAGTGATCTGGTAAGGATTACAGGTGTTTTGTTCAAAACCAAAGTCGTTTTTTTGTGAGCAGGGAAGCGTTACACATGAGTCGGCTGAAAATGTACAGGATGTATTTGTTGCATTCACAGATGCTCCTCCGGTGAGCGTACCATTCCAGGCCGAATTGCCTTGCTTGTTAAGAAGATTATCAAACGTATAGTACGCAAGCAGGCCCGGTTGTGAGGTTGGGTTGGGTAAGGAAGAGTTCATGTAGGTTCGTATGTCGGCTTGCGATCTTGCAACATTCCATATCCTTACTTCATTTATATAGCCATTTAAGTTTTCAGGAGTGCCGGTGGTACCGGGTGCATAATCGCCTATTGTCGTGAGCCAATTGTTTTGTATAAGATTTCCACTGGCCGGCATTTCTTTTAACAGAAAGCCGTTTCTGTAAAACTTTAATGAGCTGCCATTGTACGTCATGGCTACATGGTAAGTTTTATTCAATTCAATTTCGCATACAGGTGCTGTTTGAAAAAAACCATTTGTAGTTGTTATCTCAGCATTGTTAGGCCGAAGCAGGTAATTGCAGTCGGTTGGCTGGTCGTGTTTTGAAACCAGGTCGCCGCCATACAAATAACCTCCGGTATATGGTGCCACCCGGTTAAAAGTGGCCTCAACTGTCAGTTGATTACCACTAATATCAAGGTCGCCAATTTTTACAGCATCGCCGGGGTTGGTTGTTCGCAGCCAGTTGTTGCAGGCAATTTGACAAGTGCCCGAAATGGCTTTTACTTCATCTTCATTAATAGCTCTGTTATAAATTCTGATGTCATCCAGCTCTCCATTCAGCCAGTAGGGGTATCCAACGTTGTCCATTTTACCGATAAAAAGATCCTGGGCATTGTTGAAAAAATAACCCGGAGTAACAACATTTGCAACTAACTGACAGTTGATGTAAAGTTTTGCATTGGTACCATCATACGTATAGACTAAACTTATCCATTCGTTTTTGGTTACGTATGGCGTATAGCCACCAGGAACTCTTGTTCCCGGCCCCCAGTAGTTTTGATGAATCGTGTCGGGCGGTGAATAGAAGCAATTTGTACTGTTGCTATACATTTCATCTTCAAATCTTAACCTGTAAGCAGAGCTTGGTGTGTCATCGGTGCCTTTCATTAAAATAGAATTGCCATGACAGGTGCCATAATTAAAACCCATTGGCTTAATGAAAACGGCCAGTGTAACAGTATTAGCCGTGTTTAAGCTTGCGCTGTTTGGTATCCGTATATAACTGTTAACGCCATTAAAACGATATGCACTGTTTGGGTTATTAAAGCGGTCGCTCGTTAACGTGGCATTATTGAAAAT
>NZ_CAMLGT010000274.1 GCF_946479605.1 uncultured Lacibacter sp. | reverse complement strand
TTTGGCTGAAACCATTGTGTTTACAGGGGTTTTAGCTGTTTGTACTACAAAAAAAAGTAGAAATACGCAGGATTACAGGGGCTTTTTCATGAGCCAGTCTGTTTGCAGATCGGTGCCAAGCAGGAACTGATGTTCATGAAACCTTTCAAAGCCCCAGCGTTTGTAAAATGCAATGGCCCGTTCATTCCTTTCCCAAACACCCAGCCAGATATACTTCATGTGCAACCCGTTTGCCTTGTTAATACATTCCTGCATCAACGCCTTGCCCACACCCTTTCCTATTGCCTTATTCAACGCATAGATCCGGGCAATTTCAATGGCTTGCTCATGTGCATAAAGATTTTTCAACCGCATTCTTGCGTAACCCACCGGTTCATCATCGGCATAAGCAAGTATAAAAATACCGTCGTTTAACTCCACTTCTCTCATCAACACTTCTTTTGTAAACTGCTCGTTCATGAAAATGTCCATATCCTCTTGTGTATTATCTTTTGCAAATGTTTCATAAAAAGAAGTGCGGCTCAAATCCGCAATCAGTTCGGCATCAGCAGGCACTGCATCCCGTATTGTGATTAAACTCATGGCGTTTTGTTAAGAAGTTAAATTTCCGGAATACAAATCAATTGCAGTAAAAAATTATCTTTAGAAAAAGACCGGCTTGGTATGGATAGAAATTACTGGGAACGCATTGCTCCTAATTATAACGAAGAGATCTTTGATGTATTAAAGAATGATACAAGCGGAAAAATCATCGGCGCCATAGAAGAAGTGGCATCAAAAGAAAAAACAGTAACAGACATTGGTTGTGCCATCGGCAAATGGATTCCTTTACTTGCAACAGCATTCAAGTATGTGGTGGCAACAGATATTTCTGCCACTAACCTTGATATAGCCAGGGAACGATGCAGCAAATATTTAAATGTAGAATACCAACGGATGGACATGAGTGCGTACACACTTACTGTTACTCCCTGCGATGTTGCAGTGTGCATCAACGCCATCCTTACCGATAATCTTAAAAAACGCATCAACTTCTTTCAATCGCTTAATATCTGTCTCAACCAGGGAGGCACACTTGTACTTGTTGTGCCTTCGCTTGAATCAAAACTTTACACAAACATTATTGCCCACCGCTGGAATGTGGATGATGACAATAAAGAAAAAATTGAATCGGTTGAAAAAGCTTATGCGCTTGCAAAAAACATCAAACAAGGTGTAACCGACATTGACAATGTACCCACCAAACATTACCTGAAAGAAGAACTTGAATTACTCCTGAAACTGGAGGGCTTTACTGTGAACCGCATTGAAAAGATCAATTACACCTGGAAAACCGAATTCAACAATCCACCGAAGTGGCTGGAAGAACCTTATCCGTGGGATTGGATGTGTGTAGCCACAAAAGATTAAGCCTATCCCTCCCCGTCAGTTACTGCTGCAGTTAACAATATGATTATTTGCAAATCTTTCCACTTTGATTTGGGAGAGTTTTGCGGTACCTTAATGTTACTCCCATCCTATCTCAACACTACCCTTTCTTTATTCACATTCTAAAACAACAACCATGAGAAAGATGTTTCTTCTCTGCCTGCTTATTCCCTTACTTGGAATAAGCCAGAACAACGTTATGAGCACATTCAGAGTGTTTCCCAAAACAGACAAGCTGCTGGAATTTGAAAAAGCATTCACTGCACATGCACAAAAGTATCACACGGGCAACTGGAAATGGCGTGTTTATTACATAGAAAGCGGACCTGATGCAGGCGGCTTTCATGTTACTGAAGGACCGCTTTCCTGGGAGCAGATCGATAAGCGTGGCGACCTGAATGCTGAACATACTGCCGATTGGGCGAAGAATGTTTCGCCACTTACAGTAGATCGGGGCAGTTCCGGCTATTTTACATTTAATACCGAGTTGAGTAATGTTGAGCTGACAGATTTCAGTGACAAGATCATCATCAACCACATGTTTGTAAAACCCGGCATGATTGGAGAAGCAACAGACCTTGTGCGAAAGCTCAAAAAAGTATGGACTGCCGATAAAGAAAGCGTTGCTGTTTACTCCGCCAGTATTTCCGGGCCTCCTCAATTTGTAACCGTAACAAGATTGAAAAATGGCTTGAAAGAATTGAGCCCGGGATTTCGCAAACCAATGCCTGAACGTTTCAACACAGTGCATGGTGAAGGTGCATGGACTTACTACCTGGCTGATTATGCAAAAGCAATTGAAAACAGGTGGAGTGAGCTGCTGGTATTCCGTGCAGACCTGAGTTCAAAATAAAAACTCTGTTTGTAAGCACGATTATTATTTACAAAACTCAATACAATGAAACAGATATCTTCTTTATACCGGAGAACTGTATCCGTTTTTTTATGGCTTGCTTTTCTTATGCCTGTACAGGAGCTGCAATCACAGATATCAGTCTATCAATACCGCCGTGTTCCGGCTGATAAGATTGATGAATTCATTAAACGTGAAACAACTTACTGGAGCAAAGTGGCACAAAAAGCAGTTGATGCAAAACGGATGAACTTCTGGGGGTTGTTTGAAAAAGTGGGCGGTTACGATCTGCCGAACTCTTCCAACTTTTTATTCATTAACACATTTTCCAATATTGATTCAGCATGGAATGGCGATGTGTTCGATCCAACAAAACTGTTTCCAAAGATTCCTTACAGCCAGATGGAAACCATGTCGTTTACAACAGTAACAAGCCAGATCTTTTTCCATGGCGAAGACTGGGCTGAAGCAAAAGGAGTAAACCCTGCAAAGGATTTTAATTATGTGGTGATGAATTACCATCATTCAAAAGATCCGGGAAGTTTTATCAATGCAGAGAAAACCATTTGGAAACCATTTTTGCAATCGGCTATGGATAAAAAGCAAACACAACAGGTTGGCTGGGGCAATGCCAGTGTGCTTTCGCCCACAGGTGGCGATATGCAATTCAACACAATTTCTTATGACCTGTTCCGCACGTTGCAGGATGCTTTGCTCACTCCTTGGTCTCCTGATCTTGTAGTACCGGACAACCTGGATATTTTTGGCAAGATGAGAACAGTGCCAAACGCAAGAGTTATTTACAGAGTTGTAAAAGTAGTATCGAACTAAAACCCTCTCCGGCTCACCCAAAAGGGAAAGTGCCCGTTGCACAGCCCAAGCCAAACATAGTTAATGATAAAAATAAACCTCTCCGATTATGGAGAGGTTTATTTCATTTCAATCGATTACAAGTCAGGGCTGTGTTTAGCAAGTCTCCCTTTAAGGAGATTTAGAGTGTTGTGTTTTCTATCACCATTGCACTTGCCCCACCGCCACCATTGCAAATGCCGGCAGCACCATATTGGGCATTATTTGCTTTGAGTACATTGATGAGTGTAACAATAATGCGTGCACCGCTTGCACCCAACGGATGACCAAGCGATACTGCACCACCATGTACATTTACTTTTGCAGGATCGAGTTGCATGCGCTTGCTGTTTTCAATACCCACAACTGAAAACGCTTCATTCAATTCCCAATACGCAATATCACTCATTTGCAACCCGGCTTTCGCAACTGCTTTTGGTACTGCTAATGAAGGTGTGGTTGTAAACCATTCTGGAGCCTGTTCTGCATCAGCATACGATAAAATTTTAGCAATGGGTTTTAATCCCAGTTCATCTGCTTTTTCTTTACTCATCAAGAGCAATGCTGCTGCCCCATCGTTCATGGTACTTGCATTGGCAGCCGTTACTGTTCCGTCTTTGATAAATGCAGGATTGAGTGTTGGTATCTTATCGAACTTTACATTGTATGGCTCTTCATCTTTTGCAAATACAATGGAATCGCCCTTGCGTTGTGGAATTTCAACCGACACAATTTCATTATCAAACAAACCTTTCTCCCATGCTGCCTGTGAACGTTTGTAACTTTCGATTGCAAATGCATCCTGCTCTTCTCTGCTGATGCCACATTCCTTTGCACACAGTTCGGCAGCGTTGCCCATTGCTTTGCCATCATATACATCTGTTAAACCATCCTTTGCAAGTCCGTCAATAAAACTTGTATTGCCATACTTATTCCCCCAACGCATACTGTCAACGTAAAACGGCACATTGCTCATACTTTCCATACCACCGGCAATGACAATATCTGCATCGCCCAGGAGTATGCTTTGTGCGGCCTGTGCAATGGCTTTCATACCACTGGCGCAGACTTTATTTACGGTTGTACAGTTTACTTCGTTGGGTAAGCCTGCGAATTTTGCGGCTTGTCGTGCAGGTGCCTGACCAAGGTTGGCCTGTATAACACAACCCATTAACACATCGTTTACAAGTGTTGCATCAAGTCCGGCTTTTTGCAGGGCTCCTTTAATAGCAACAGCTCCTAACTGTGTTGCGGTTAAACTTTTTAAACTGCCACCGAAACTACCCATGGGTGTGCGAACGGCGGAGATAACATATACTTCTTTCATCTGGCAATTAAATTGAGGAGCAAAGATAACGATTGTAAGTTTTAGAAATACATGAACTCTTATCTATCGGAGTGCTGTCACTTCAACGAGGGAAAAATCTCTACACATTCAGAGTGTTGCATTTAACGAATGACATATTTTATTTTGCCTGCAACGCTTCCGCATCAAAGCTGATGCCCTGCCAACCGGTGATCATAAAATTGCGGATGTTGGCATGGTTGGTTGCTTCGGGATGTTGCAACACATCTACCCGATAGTAATCGCCAAAGCAGGCAAGTGTTTCTTCTTTGCTCAAGCCCTGTAGTTTGGCAAAGGAGAACAATTTGCAGGAGCCGGAATTGGTACCGGCTTCGTTCACTGCTGTGCCGTTGGTAAAACGTACAGGTGTAAAATTGTAATTGCTGTCGATAACTTCAATC
>NZ_CAMLGT010000273.1 GCF_946479605.1 uncultured Lacibacter sp. | reverse complement strand
CGCTTTCAATGCTGTTACTACCGTAGTGTGATCCTTACTGCCAACGGCAATTTTTACAACATCCTTTTGTGAATCGTTATCCTGCACGGCCGATTGACCGGCAGCATTTTCAACAGCTTCAGTTGTGCTGGCAGCAGCTTGTTCTGTTGCAGAATTGCAGGCAAGTGTAAGTGAAAGCAGGGCAGTGGCCATGAAGTGAATGTGCTTCATATCGTTTGGGTTTTTGTTGAACAAATAATGTGGAAATAAGCATGAATGTAGAGCCATTGCTGTTACCGTTTTATGACCTGAATCATAACTGAACATTTCTGTAACTTGCAGTGTTATTCAACAAAAAAACATGGGAATTCTTAAACAGGTAGCCGAATATTTATACCTCCGAAAACCAGACCCAAACGAGGAAAAAACACAATGGATGAAATATATGCATGGCATTAACCGTATTTCCATTTTTGTGTTCCTGTTTGCATTGCTGGTAATGCTGGTGCGCTGGGTAATTATCCCTTTTTTTAAATAAGGGAGATCAGTTGTGCAGAAAATCGAACACAAGCTGTGCAGCTTTTGACGATGCATGCCCGCCCGCCTGTAATTTTTCTTTTAATTGCCGGTAGTCAGAAAGTACCTGTTCTCTTTTTGCAGAGCCAGGAAGCAGCTGTTTTAATTCTGTTGTAAGATTAGCTGCATTCATTTCATGCTGTATTAACTCTTTCACCACTTCTTTATCCATAATGAGGTTAACCAGTGAAATGTATTTGATGTTCACTAAGCGTTTAGCGATCTGGTAACTTACTTCACTTCCTTTGTAACATACTGCTTCAGGTATTTGAAACAAAGCTGTTTCCAGTGTAGCAGTGCCCGATGTAACCAATGCGGCAGTGGATTGCTGGAGCAAAGCATAGGTTTGGTTATTGACATAAGAAACATTTTCAAACGGCTGCAATAATGCGTCATAAAACGAAGCATCAAGCCCAGGTGCTTTGGCAACAATGAACTGGAGGTTGGGAAATTGTTTGCTTACTTCCAGCATAACAGGTAGTTTTTTTAAGATCTCCTGCTTGCGGCTGCCCGGTAATAATGCAATGATCTGTTTACTGGCATCAACAGGTTTGCCGGGTTGTAATGGTGAAGGCTCATTTATGGATCGTTCCACTTCTTCTATCAGCGGATGACCAACATATTCGACATCCCAATTCCATTTCTGTTGATAGTACTCTTTTTCAAACGGTAGGATTACCAGCATTTTATCAATGCATTGCATCATCATCTTCACCCTGTTTTCTTTCCATGCCCATACTTGTGGCGATATGTAGTAAACTACTTTTATGTTTTGCTCCTTTGCCCATTTGGCAATGCGTAAATTAAAACCAGGGTAATCGATCAGTATTAATACATCAGGACGGTGAGCAAGAATATCTTCCTTGCAGAATGAAAGATTGTTGAGTATGGTGCGGATGTTTTTGATCACTTCCAGAAAACCCATAAAAGCAAGATCACGATAGTGTTTTACCAATGTGGCACCAGCTGCCTGCATTTTTTCGCCACCCCAGCAACGGATGTTTGCTATTGTATCTTTTTTGTGCAGCTCTTTAATAAGGTTACTGCCATGTAAATCGCCGCTTGCTTCTCCTGCTATGATGTAGTAATTCATGTATAAACAGACTATCAATCCTGTGTGATAAAAATTAATCCTTTGCAGTTGTAAAGATAGCCAATGTGGATGCATGCAGGTTTGTGCATAGTTCCCGCAGTAACATTTTGTTAACGAAAGCCCGGAAAAGGCTTGGACGTCATACAAAATATTTTCTGGAACCCTTGCTGGCAAAGGGTTTCAGGATTTTGCCCGGAATTTAAGGCCATAAAATGAACCGATTCTTGACTTGTGCAGGATTTTGCGGGGCTGTATTTTTGTGTTGTCAATGAAGCAAATCACAAGCTTCACCGTACCAAAGAGACCCTCCGGAGTAAATTGAACATTCTGCTTGCTCCACGATACTTGCCCCGCTTTTACGCCGATAACTTGCCTGTAGAAAAAGTAAACAACATTTTAAAAAAAGTAAAAACATAGTAACATGAAAAAGTCAATGAAAAATGCAGTAATCGGTTTATTAACCTTAGTAGCAGTAACAACAGGATTTACAACTTTCGCTAACGATACAAAAGAGATCACTCCTTCAGCTGAATTGAAAATGATCGGACGTTTGGACAATCAACCAATATTCCAGCTGAAATTGAACAATGCACAGGCAGAAAAATTTGTGATTGTTGTGAAAGATGAGTTTGGCGTGATCCTGCACCAGGAAACAATTACAGGTGTAAACGTTACACGTAAATATCAGTTAAATACAGAAGACCTGGGAGGTGTTGATGTAACTGTTGAAGTTAGCAGCACTAAAACTACACAGCCCGTTGTTTTCAGCATCAAAAACAACACACGTGTTGTAAGCGAAACAGCCATTGTGAAGCTGTAATTGCAAAACGTCTCAATCAACATAAACCGAACAAGTGAGGTTGCCTGTACAGGCAACCTTTTTTATTGTGAAAAAATAACTAAATCAGGGAAAAATATGATCCAGGTAAGGGCTATCAATTGTTAGTGTGCTTAAATTTGCACTCAATATTGTGGCGTATGAAACAAAATTTACTTTTCACTATCCTGGTATTGTCAACAGCAGTTTTCTCCACAGCACAGCATCGAACTCATGTATCAGGAAATCCGCCCATGCTTCCGGTAGATATTTCGGTTTTCAGCTTTGGTAACTCACTTTTTAAGAATTACCCGTTTAACCTTGAGACAGAAGGACAGCTAAGCGATAAAACAGGAAATGGTTCGTTTTATACCGCATCTGTAAAAAAAGGTAAGCTGCATGGTATGTGGCAAAGCAATTATGCAAACGGACAAACCCTTGATAAAGGGCAGCTGGTAAAAGGCATCCCAAATGGCGAGTGGAAAGTGTGGAATGCAGCAGGCGAACTGGTGGCTATCCGTAATTATGATGCTGATCTTTTCTGGAGGATGAAAAGAGAAGTGGAGTTAAATCACCCCAAACAATATACTTACGCACTCACTGCCCGGTACAAAAAACAGGGTAGAGATGCGGTAAAATATATGCAGGCCGGCTATTCGTTTATTCAGCAGCGGCCATTACGCACAAAAGATATTTCGCAGCTGGTGGATCTTAACAGCAGCGACCCCGAACATTATCATCCTGTTTTTAACGACTGCCTCCACCATGGGTTGTATATGAATTTTGATAACAATGGGGCAACGCTTGACTCCGGTTATTACAAAGCCGGTTTACGTGAAGGAGTGTGGGTACACCGCACAAACGACGGGCTTTGGAAAGGTGCTTACAAAAATGGCACCCGTTATAACGAATGGAAATTGTATGATGGCAATGGCAAACTCCGCCTCATCATTTTCTACAACCGCAATGGAAAAGAGGAAGGACGAAAAAAAATGGGTGTGTAGATATTGGTTATAAAAAAGAATGATAAAAGTAAAGCGGTGATGTTGTACAACATCACCGCTTTACTTTTATAACATAGCAGAAAGATTACATAAAGAATTTTGCATACAGGATGATCAGTCCATACATCAACGTCATAGCAAAAATGCCGATGGCTGTTTTATCTCTGCGGCCGTTGATAAATAAAGTAAACAGAATAATATTGGCAATAAGGCACAGGCTTCCTACAGCCGTAAGCATGGCTTTTGTTTTGAAGAAGTACTCCACAAATTCGCTGAAGCTGATGGACGGAGCTTTCAGGAAATAATAGATCACGAGGCCGAGAATGGGAGCAAGGGCACCTAATGCAATTCCAAAGGGTAGTTTGTCGAGTTTCAGCATCAGAATTTCAGTTTGGTTTCTAATTGTTTTTTGAGTTTATAGTCAGTAAGATCGAATTGAACGGGAACAACACTCACAAAATTGTGTTCCAGCGCCCAAACATCGGTATCTTTTCCTTTATCGAAGTTTTTAAACTCGCCGGTGAGCCAGTAATAACTTTTGCCGGTAGGGTCTTTTCGCTCATCAAAATCCTCCACATATTTGGCATAAGCCTGTCGGCAAACTTTCACTCCCTTAATAAGACTTGCATCCACGCTTGGGAAATTCACATTCAGGCAAAGATGTTTATCCTGTTTGCGGCCCAGCATCTGTTCTACAATAAGCCGTGCATATTTCTGTGCCCCGCTGAAATCGGCTTCCATACTGTAGTTAAGTAAGGAAAAACCAATAGAAGGGATGCTTTCAATACTTGCTTCAATAGCAGCACTCATGGTGCCACTGTAAATAACATTAATACTGTGGTTGGCACCGTGGTTAATACCACTCAGACAGATATCGGGTTTGCGGTGCAGGATCTTATCAACCGCCAGTTTTACACAATCAACCGGTGTGCCGCTGCATTGCCAGGTTTCCACACCATCCATTAAATGTACACGCTGCAATCGCAAGGGAAAGCCGATGGTGATGGCATGCCCCATACCGCTTTGTGGTTTATCCGGCGCAACCACTACTACTTTTCCAAGATCTTTTACGGCTTCTACCAGGTTGCGGATACCCGGTGCTGTTACACCATCATCATTGGTAACGAGGATGATGGGTTGCTCTTTCTTTTTCTTTGCTTTGGCCATAGGTAACTCCTTTCTTACTATGCCGTAAAAGTGAGACTTATTGAGGAGTTGGCAAAATATCGTCTGAACCAGGATTGAAATGATTTATTGATTAACATGAATGAATACTTCGCATTTATGTGATGAATTTATCTGTGTTAATCTGTACACATCAGCGAACAACTCTTCTGTAAAAGAGGAGAAGGAAATAAAAATTTGTCAAACTAAAATAATTAGTATATTAGCGCCATAAAAATTAGTAAGCTATGG
>NZ_CAMLGT010000272.1 GCF_946479605.1 uncultured Lacibacter sp. | reverse complement strand
GGAGCAGACCTGGAAAGTTACCTGCGTTCCTTACCTGCTTCTTCTGTTGACCAGATAGAATTGATGACAAACCCACCTGCGAAATATGATGCAGCAGGTGGAGCGGGTGTCATCAATATCCGGTTGAAACGGACAAAGGCAAAAGGTTTTAACGGCTCACTCAACAATGCCTATACACAAGGCAGGTATGCTAAATCAAACAACAGTTTTAATTTCAATTACCGAAATGGCAAGATCAATACATTCGGCACACTCACGCAAAACCAGGCAACCAATTTTTCCGATCTCAACATCAACCGCCATTTCATAAAACAAGATGGCAGCCGCAATTACGATTTCCTGCAACACACCTATATCAAATCATCAGGTCTCGCTTTTTCAGGTAAAGTGGGTGCCGATTATTATGCAACAGAGAAAAACACATTCGGTATTGTACTCACCGGCGTTACAAGAAAAGGGCAACGTGATAACGACAACAGCAGCCGTTTTATCAATACAGCTTACCAACTCGATTCAACGATTGTGGCCGATAATACACAAGACAACTCCTTCAGTAACGCAGGTGTGAACCTGAATTTCAGAAGACGCATGCGTAAGAACGGGCCCGAACTTTCAGCAGATGCCGACTACCTGCGTTACAGCACCGGCAATGAACAGCTGTTTGATAACTACACCTATCTCCCAAACAATACACTTTCGCAGCAGGAACGTTTAACAGGTGATCTGCCTGCTGCCATCGATATTTATTCGTTAAAAACAGACTATACACATCCATTGAAAAATGGCTGGAAGATGGATGCAGGTGCAAAATCGAGCCAGATAAGAACCGATAATGTGGCCGATTATTTTTTAACGAAGAACAATACAACAACACCCGACTACGACAAAACAAATCACTTCATTTACAAAGAAGATATTCATGCGGCCTATATCAACAGCTCGCATGAAGGCAAACGCTGGTCGATGCAGTTAGGATTACGCACCGAATACACCATCTCCGATGGACGGCAGTTGGGTAATGCCGTAAAACCCGATTCATCGTTTAAACGCACCTATGCAAGTTTGTTCCCCACTGCTTACCTGAATTATAAATTAGACAGTGCCGGCAACAACACCCTCACACTTGATTATGGCAGAAGAATTAACCGGCCGTTTTACCAGGATCTCAATCCGTTTATTTCACCATTGGATAAGTTCACCTACTATGTGGGCAATCCATTTTTATTACCGGCATACACACACAACGTACAACTGTCGTACAGTTATAAAAACAAGATCACTGTTGCGTTGCGTTACAGTTCCACACGCAACAATACCAACGAAACAATTGAAATAAAAGACGGCACTTATTACAGTCGCCCCGGCAACATTGGAAAGATCACCAACATCAGCGGATCATTGCAAGGCGATCTGCCGATTAAGAAATGGCTGAGCTTTGGTTATTACACCGAAGTGACCAATATCCATTCACAAACAAATTTCTACACCGGCTACCTCGATACACAAGGCACATACTGGTTTATTCAGCCCAACTTCCGTTTTACATTCACCAAAGGATGGAGTGCGCAGATCGATGGCTTCTATCAAACCAATATCACTTCTAATCAATTTATTTTATTGGAGCGGGGAAGATTGAATGCGGGTGTGTCGAAAAAACTGGGAACAGCTTTCACCGTTCGTGCTACAGCAAATGACATTCTGTACACACAAATTAACCGGGGCATCATTAACAACCTTGCCAATACCAAAGCCAACTGGCGCAATGCAAACGATACCCGTGTGTTTACGATCTCATTTGCCTGGCGTTTTGGAAAAACCATCAGTGATACAAGAAGACATAATCAGAACAGTGCACAACAGGAACAAAACAGGGTAAGAGAATAAGAATAGTATATTTCACAGCCTCACATAACTGTCATCCCGGAGCAGGAGAGTCAAAGACTCCGGCCACAACGTCGGCGATATGCCGGTATGCACTTTACTTGCCTGCTCGCTGACCAATGCATGACCGTTACTTCCCAACACCACATCTTTTGCCGGCAGCATACCTCCTGCACAAAATAGCGCACACCTGAAAAAACAGGATCACTGTAACCTTTTCGCCTCTCACCGGCTCTGTTGTTTCAGAACAGTTTTTTAAACAGAAAAAACAAGTAACATGGAAACAACACACGCATCGCAAAAACTAAGATCGGTTTACAGTATGCTCAAACTCACCTACGGTATTGTACCCATTGTGGCCGGACTCGATAAGTTCACCAACCTGCTGGCAAACTGGGAGCAATACCTCAACCCTGCATTTGCACAGGTACTCCCTTTTTCACCACACACATTTATGATGGTGATCGGCGTAGTTGAAATAGCAGCTGGCGTAATTGTTCTGTTAAAACCAACCGTAGGTGGTTATGTTGTAATGGCCTGGCTTTCCTTAATTGCACTTTCGCTGCTCGCAAGTAAAGAGTACCTCGACGTGGCTGTGCGTGACCTCGTAATGGCCATCGGTGCATTCTCATTTGTAAAAATGGCAAACATCATCGGTGCAGCGAAAACCGGAACTGTCGAAGCCAAACAGGTGCAACTATCCTGAGTTACCTTTGTACAAACGCTATGTAACTTTGTAATGCAATTACTGTAAACAGAAAAAAATGCCTCTTGACAACCTGAGAAACAGCGTTCAGCAATTTGAGGACACGGATGTGATAGCTGAAATAGTAAAAGGCAACACGGCTATGTTCGAACTCATCATCCGCAGGTATAACCCCTATTTATATAAGGTTGGCAGAAGCCATGGTTTCAACCACCAGGATACAGAAGATCTGATGCAGGAAACCTTTATCAGTGCCTATACACATCTTGCACAATTTGCCGGACGCTCTTCTTTTAAAACATGGCTCATCAGGGTCATGCTGAATCATTGTCATCGTAAAACGGCTAAGTTCAGCTTCCAAAAAGAACAACCAACAGAACTACTACCCGATAATGCAAACTTTATGTTTCTGCAAAACAATCATAGCGACAACAGCAACACCGTTATCAAGCGGGAATTGAATACCATCATTGAAACAGCTCTTCAACAACTTCCACACAAATACAGGATCGCTTTTACACTTCATGAACTCACCGGCTTAACGGTAGCGGAAACGGCAGACATTATGCACAGCAGCCCTTCCAACATCAAAGTGCGGCTCAACAGGGCCAAAGCCCTGCTGCGGAAAGAAATAGAAAAAACATATACCACTGCCGATATCTATGAATTCAATCTTATTTACTGCGATAAAATGGTACAGGCAGTTATGACGCAGATTACGGCAATGGAAAAAACAGATCCGCCTGCTTCCGGAGAGGAAGTTAATCAAACAGGGCAGAAGCTTGCGAAAGGAGATACACGAACGCATTGAAACACCCCTGGCATCCGGTAAAAGTTTGCGGGGAGCGATACGGTTATTCAGGCACATCTTTTCGCCTCATAAGGAGATACTGTTCATGTTCTAAGATAAAGTAAGCATAGCCATAACAGAAATAAGCAGTACTCCCTTTTTTTGTAGTTGCTGAATCAGTAATATAGTTAAAACGAAAACCCGCTTCCTGCAATTCGTTTTTAGTTACAATCACTTCACTGGTTGCCTTACCAAGCAAATTCTTTAAAACCAAACTGTTTTTCCGGAGTGTTAAAAGGATATTCTTGGTCTGGTCATCCTGCAGCATTTTCATTTGCCGGCTATAGCTTACCCGGCAGGCAGCGTCACAGAACTTTTTGCGCCGGTTTCCCTGGAGTGGCTTATCACAGGTAAGGCAGTTGTTTGTATGTAACACACTCTCTTCCAAAGCAAGACTTTAAAAATTACAGATGATGAAGTTAAAAACAAAAGCGCAATAGAATGATACCTCATCCTCCGGGTCTCATGCAATGACTACTGTGTACCCCCAAAATCATGTAACCATCATTCATTATTTCAATAATTTGCTCCACGCTTCTTTACACATGCAGTTATAACCCGTCTCCTTTTTTAAAGGTAGCCGTTAACAAAACAGCAAACCAACTACGAAGGAAAGCACTGCATTGCCTGCACCTGCCATACCTGTATGGCTGTTTGTAGGCTTAAAAAATACCGGGTCGGATACACCAGACTCCGGGCCGACGAAAATGCCACCTTGAAAACGGGCCAACCAGATAAGACCAGAGATACCAAACCCTGATCTGGAATGTATAGAATTTTATTAATTAAAACTTGCTCTGAATGCCAAAGGAGATAGTTTAGTCTTGCTCTTAAATAACTTGCTGAAACTTTGGCTATGTTCAAACCCTAATTCGTAAGCTATTTCACTAACAGTAAGACTTGTAGTTGAGAGTTTTTCTTTGGCTTTCTCAATCAACTTTTCATGAATGTGGGTTTGGGTTGAGTTACCGGTAAGCGATTTTAAAAGACTGCCTAAATAATTGGGTGAAAGATGCAATTGCTCTGCCAGATATTGGGCTGTAGGTGTTCCTTTATCTATAAGATTATCATCGTTGAAATAGTTTTCTAAAATGGATTCTACTTTGGCCAGTATCTGATGATTGGTTTTTGTTCTTGTAATGAATTGCCGTTGGTAAAATCGCTCACAGTAACCTAATAACTGTTCTAGTTGTGCAATGATGATAGTTTGGGTAAACTTATCAATGGCAGAATGATACTCTCGTTGCATATTTTTTAAAATGTCCGTGATCACTGCTTCTTCTTTCTCAGACATAAAAAGAGCTTCGTTTACATTGTAACCAAAAAATTCATATTTGCCTATTGTCTTTGCCAGGTTAGTATTCCATAGAAAATCAGGATGAATAAAAAGTAAGAGTCCGGTAGGTTTGGCAGTTTGGCTTTTGTCTATAGTGATGCTTACAACTTGCTTGGGTGCAACAAACGTCATAAG
>NZ_CAMLGT010000271.1 GCF_946479605.1 uncultured Lacibacter sp. | reverse complement strand
GTACCTGGGATTTCTCGGGTTGAGTCTTTTTGGCTTGCTTATTCTTGGCAAAGCGTTTTATACGCAGCGTGTTGAAGGAGCTTACTGGAAAAGCATGGGTGATAGTCTGCATACAAAGATCCTTGACCTGGCTGCTGAACGTGGTACCATTTACAGTGAGGATGGAAGCATGCTCAGCACTTCATTGCCGCAGTTTGATATTTATATTGATTTTGGAGCCGATGGATTGCGTGCAAAAGAAGGAAAGAATTTCAAAGAGAATATTGATTCATTAAGCATTTCACTTGCAGCATTGTTTAATGATAAAACTGCAGCTGTTTATAAAAAAGAATTGAAGCAGGCCTATAAAGACAAAGAGCGTTACTACCCCTTGCATAAAAAAGTATCGTTTGAAGAATACAAGCAGTTGCGTGAGTTTCCATTGGTGCGTTTAGGACGTAACAAAAGCGGGTTTATTGCTGAAGTAAAAACAAAACGTCTCAACCCATTTGGTGAATTAGGTTTCCGCACTATTGGCTTGTATCGTGAAAATTCAAAACTCGTTGGGCTGGAACGTTCATTTGATAGTGTGTTGCGTGGAACAACTGGTAAACGGTTGGTTCGTTATGTAGCAGGTGGTGTAATGATGCCGGTGGAAGGTTTTGAAGTAGAGCCGGAAAACGGTGATGATGTGTACACAACTATTGATGTAAACATCCAGGATATTACGGAGCGTGCATTGATGCGTACCATGACCACTAACGAAGCGCTGGAAGGTACTTGTATTGTGATGGAAGTGGCAACAGGCAAGATCAAAGCCATTGCAAATCTTGGCCGCACAAAAGAAGGAGAGTATTTTGAAACAGATAATTATGCATTGCGTACCAGCGAACCCGGCTCAACCATTAAGCTGGTAACATTACTGGCGGCATTGGAAGATAAACATGTAACCATCAAAGACAACATTACGATCCATGGCGGCAGGTGGAATTTGAATGGAAGAACGATCGTGGATGATCACCATGGCCCTGAAGTAACAACTATTAAAACAGCTTTTATTCAAAGCTCAAATGTGGCAATGAGTAAACTGGCTTATCAATATTATACAGGCAGGCCGAAAGAATATTACAAACACTTCAGCGCACTTCATCTTACTTCAAAAACAGGCATTGAGTTAAATGAAGAATTCAATCCACTCATTCGGAATCCCAATAAGGTGAAGCCAAAAAGCTGGCATCCGCAAACATTGGCATCATGGGGTTTTGGATATGAGTTGATGGTATCGCCATTACAAATGTTAATGGTTTATAATGCTGTTGCCAACAATGGTAAGATGATGAAACCTTACCTGCTGAATGAAATTAAAAGTTACGGAACGGTAATACGTAAAAACGAACCGGTTGTGCTGAATGAAGCTATTGCAAGTGAGGCAACCATTAAGCAGTTGCAGGAATGCTTGGCATCGGTTTGTACAGAAGGTACAGCACGTAAGCAATTTGAAACAGCACCGTATAAAGCAGCGGGTAAAACCGGTACTGCAAAAGTAAATGATGGTAAATATAAATACAGTGATGGTGTGTACCAATCTGCATTTGCGGGTTATTTCCCGGCCGATGCGCCAAAGTATTCCATTATTGTAGTGGTGAAGAACAAACCACATGCAGCTAATTATTATGGTGGATCGGTTGCCGCTCCGGTGTTCAGAGAAATTGCTGATCACTTGTATAAATACAGTCAGGAGCAGCAACAGCAGCAAATACCCGCACTGGCAGATTCAATGCTCTACACTTTCAGCGGATTGAAGAACGAGCTGCAGGTAATTTCTACTCAGTTTGGTTTTTCTTATGCTGATCAGTTGGCTGGCAACTGGCGTCGTTCATATTTAAAGAACAACACAGTACAGCCACAGGCAACAACAACTGCATCATCTGTAATGCCCGACTTAAAAGGAGTGGGTTTAAAAGATGCGTTGTATATGCTGGAAACAGCCGGAGTAAAAGTACAGGTAAGTGGAAAAGGAAGGATCAGCAACCAATCAATCGCAGCTGGTACCGCAATTAATAAAGGACAGGAAATTGTTTTATATCTCAATTGATGGCAGTATTAAAAGACATATTGTATAAAGTGCATATCCGCAGTGTTCACGGATCAACAGCTGTTGAAGTGAATGATCTGCAGATCGATTCACGCAATGTGAAACCCGGCACATGCTTTATTGCCATTAAAGGAGCAACTGCCGATGGTCATGCGTTTATCAGTAAAGCAATAGAGTTGGGAGCAGCTGCCATTGTATGTGAACAGCTGCCCGAGCAGTTGCCGGAACATGTAAACTTTATACAGGTTGCAAACAGTGCGGAAGCTGCAGGCTATATGGCCAACCAGTTTTTTGGTAATGTAACAGAGCAGATGAAAGTGGTTGGTGTTACAGGCACAAACGGTAAAACAACCATTGCTACATTATTATATAAACTCTTCAGTGGATTAGGTTATCGTTGCGGATTAATTTCTACAGTGCAGTATCATGTAGGCGATAAAGTATATCCTTCTACACATACTACCCCTGATGTGATAAACCTCAACAACCTGCTGAAGCAGATGTATGATGCAGGTTGCACCTATGTTTTTATGGAATGCAGCAGTCATGCTATTCATCAGCACCGTATAACGGGTATTCATTTTACTGGTGCTTTGTTCAGCAACATCACACATGATCACCTCGATTATCACAAAACATTTGATGAATACATCAAGGTTAAAAAGAGCTTTTTTGATGGACTTGGGTCTGATGCATTTGCCATCAGTAACAAAGATGATAAGCGGGGTGAGGTGATGCTGCAAAATACAAAGGCAAAGAAGAACTATTACGCATTGAAGAATGTGGCTGAGTTCAAAGGGAGAATTCTGGAGAACAACCTCACTGGTTTGCAGATGATGGTAAATAAGGATGAAGTGCACTTTCGACTTATTGGTGAATTCAATGCATATAACCTGCTTGCGGTGTATGGTGCTGCTATATCAATGGGAGAGGATAAACATAAGGTGTTGCAGGTGTTAAGTGGTATTACCGGTGCAGAAGGCAGATTTGATTATCTCATCTCTCCAAAAGATCTCATACTTGGTATTGTAGATTATGCACATACACCTGATGCACTTGAAAATGTACTGGCTACTATTAAAAAATTAAGAAGAGGCCATGAACAGATCATCACTGTTGTGGGGTGTGGTGGCGACAGAGATAAAACCAAGCGACCTGTAATGGGAGAAGTGGCTTGTGAGCTGAGCGACCGTGTGATCTTCACCAGTGATAACCCAAGAAGCGAAGATCCATTGGAGATTTTGGCCGATATGGAGTTTGGGTTAAGCAGTGCAGCAAGAAGGAAGTTTATTTCCATTGCCGACAGAAAAGAAGCCATCAAGGCTGCAGTAAGTTTTGCACGTCATGAAGACATTATTCTTATTGCAGGCAAGGGACATGAAAAATACCAGGACATCAAAGGCATCAAGTATGAGTTTGATGATAAGAAAGTATTGGAACAAATGTTTGAATTATTAGAGAGATAGCCAGCAGCTTTATTAAAACGAAACACATGTTAAAGAACTTATTCGATTGGTTGAACAGTATTGGGATTAAATTCCCGGGCGACAATCTGTTCCAGTTTATCACCAGCAGGGTGATGCTGGCAGTGTTGCTATCACTGATCATCTCAACAGTGTTTGGTAAAAAGCTGATCAGCTATCTGCGTAAAAAACAGGTCGGCGAAACTGTACGTGATCTTGGTTTGGCAGGCGAGCAGCAGAAAAAAGGAACACCAACAATGGGCGGTCTCATTATCATCCTTGCGATTGTAGTGCCAACATTGTTGTTAGCTGATGTAAGCAAAGTGTACATCCTGCTCATGTTGTTTGCAACAGTATGGATGGGCCTGATCGGTTTTATTGATGATTACTTAAAAATTAGAGCAAAGCGCATTGCACAACAGCAGGGTATTGCTTATAAGAAAGGTGATAAAGACGGTTTGGCAGGCTGGTTTAAAATATTAGGACAGGTGGTGCTGGGTATTGCAGTTGCAACTACGTTGATGTTTAACGATTCGGTTAATGCTTATCGTGAGTTTACAGGTACAACTGTTCCGCAAAAAACCGATTCAACAATTGTAATAAAGATCGATGGAGAAGAAAAGGTGATGGTGAAGGCAAATGAACCGGTAACAACCATCCCGTTTGTAAAAAGCCATGAGTTTAATTATGCAAAGTTGCTGCCAAAGGCAATGCGTGGTTTAACATGGCTGGTGTATGTACTGGCGGTGATCTTTATTGTAACGGCAGTATCCAATGCATCAAACCTTACTGATGGAATTGATGGCCTGGCAACAGGTGTATCGGCCATCATCGGTATTGGTCTTGGCATATTTGCTTATGCAAGTGGTAATGTTCGTTTGGCCGATTATCTCAATATTCTTTATATACCTGGCATTGGTGAGTTATCCATTTTCATTGCAGCGATGATCGGGGCATGTATCGGTTTTCTCTGGTACAACTCTTATCCGGCGCAGGTGTTCATGGGCGATACAGGAAGTTTAATGTTAGGAGGTGTAATAGCATCATTGGCATTTTTGGTGCGTAAGGAATTACTCATTCCCATTTTATGTGCAGTGTTTTTTGTAGAAACACTGAGCGTAACACTGCAGGTGAGTTATTTCAAGTACACAAAAAAGAAATATGGTGAAGGCAGAAGGATCTTTTTAATGAGTCCGCTGCATCATCACTATCAGAAAAAAGGATTCCATGAGAGTAAGATCGTAACACGTTTCTGGATCGTAACCATCCTTTGCGTTGCCTTTGCGATTGTAACACTCAAGATCCGGTAAAGAGGTTATTGAAAAACCACCCCTGGTTTTCCAATCCATACCCACCAACCCCGTGTAAAACCAAAA
>NZ_CAMLGT010000270.1 GCF_946479605.1 uncultured Lacibacter sp. | reverse complement strand
AATACCTCATTTGCACAGGTGAAATTGCCACAGATTGTACGAGATAGTATGATCCTGCAAAGAGATATACCTGTAAACATCTGGGGCTGGAGTGCAGTCAATGAAAAAGTAAGCGTAAAGTTCAACGGCAAAACGTATAAAACAAAAGGTAATGCGGAAGGCAAGTGGATCATCAAACTACCAGCAACAAAAGCTGGCGGCCCTTATACTATCGATATAACTGCAAGCAACAAGATCAGCCTCAAAGAAATTTTATTTGGCGATGTTTGGTTTTGCAGTGGTCAATCCAATATGGTGCATCAGCTCAATATTCATGACGTTACTTACGCAAAAGAAATCGCTGAAGCCAATGATCCGCAGATACGCCAGTTCTGGATTCCGACACTCACCAGTCTGCAAGGCCCGCAACAGAATTTGCCAAGTGGTTACTGGAAAGCTGCAGTGGGTGAAGATATTCGCCCTTTCTCTGCCGTTGCCTATTTCTTTGCAAAAAATATTTCGGAGAAGTACAAGATACCTGTTGGCATTATCAACGCCAGTGTGGGCGGCACGCCTATTGAAGCATGGACGAGTGAAGAAGGATTGAAAGATTTTGCAGCGTTGCAAACAACCATTACAAAAAATAAAGACACAGCTTATCTCAACAGTTTAAACCGCAGACCAACAAATATGCTCCGCATGGCTCCGCCTGTTGATGCAGGTTTAAGCGGAACAATAAAATGGTTTGATGTAAACTATAGTCCGAAGGGTTGGCGCAACATCAACATTCCCGGTTATTGGGAAGACCAAGGCATTAAAGATCTGAATGGTGTGGTGTGGTACAGAAAAGAAATTGACATCCCTGCATCCATGGTTGGCAGAGCAGCGAAAGTTTTTCTTGGACGAATTGTTGATGCAGATGAATTATACATCAACGGCGTGCGTGTTGGCAACACAACTTATCAATATCCGCAGCGCAGGTATGCGATACCAGCCAATGTTTTAAAAGCCGGTAAAAATATTTTTGTTGTTCGTGTAACCAACAATGCAGGCAAAGGTGGCTTTGTGCCTGATAAACCCTATTGCATTTTCGCTGGCAATGATACAATTGATCTAAAAGGCACATGGCAGTACAAAGTTGGTTTGGTGAATCGTCCGTTTGCCGGTGGAGGTTTTGGCGGCGGCATCAATGCACAAAACCAACCAGCAGCTTTGTACAATGCAATGGTAGCTCCTGTCATCAATTATACCATCAAAGGTTTTTGCTGGTACCAGGGCGAAAGCAATGCAGGCAAACCACAGGAATACGGTGCCTTGCAGACAGCACAAATTCATGACTGGCGAAACAAATGGAAACAAGGCGAGTTGCCTTTTCTCTATGTGCAATTGCCCGGCTTTATGGATTACAACTACCTCCCTTCCGAAAGTGGATGGGCCGTTTTACGTCAGCAGCAATTGAATACACTGGCTGTGCCTAACACAGCGATGGCTGTTGCCATTGATCTCGGAGAGTGGAATGATATTCATCCGGATAATAAAAAAGATGTAGGCATCCGTTTGGCATTAGCTGCAAGCAAGCTTGCTTACAATGAAAACATCGTTTACTCTGGCCCGTTATTTCAATCGGCACAAATTGATGGCAGCAAAATCATTGTTTCCTTTCAACATACCGGCAGCGGATTAATAACAAATGATGGAGAAGAGCTGAGTGAATTTGCCATTGCAGGAGCTGATAAAAAATTTGTGTGGGCCAAAGCAAAAATAGAGGGCGATAAAATTGTTGTGTGGAGTGATGAAGTGAAAGAACCGATGTATGTACGTTATGCATGGGCGGACAACCCGGTGAACCCGAATCTGTATAACAAAGAGCAATTGCCGGCATCACCATTTACAACTGAGAAATAATTCGTCAAACAATCAACACTACTAACTACACTGCATGAAAAAGAACGCTTCTTTCGGCAAAGCATCGTTGATCGCTTTTGCTGTCCTATACCTGTTTGTTGCTTCCTGCAAAAAGAAGGCGGCTGAAGTAAAAGAACAGGTCATCAGTGCTTCTGTCACCATCAATGCCAACGAAAATTTTCAAACAATCCAGGGTTTTGGAGCAGCTACTGTGTTTCGTCCTTCGAATGGCCCGTTAACAAATGAAGAGTTAGACCGTTTGTTCGGAAAAGGAAACGGACAACTTGGTTTAAATATCTTACGCATTCGCATTGCTTCAGATGATACCTGGCGTGCGCTTGAACTGTCGAATGCAAAAGGTGCTGTGCAACGTGGTGCAAAAATTCTGGCATCACCCTGGAGTCCACCTGCACGTTTTAAAACTAATAACAATCTTATTGGTGGATCACTGAAGGTTGACAGCAGTGAAGCTTATGCAAAATACCTGAACGATTTTGCCAATTACATGGCAGCGAACGGCGCAGCAGTACATGCAGTATCCGTACAAAACGAACCCGATTGGGATCCCAACTATGAAAGCTGTGTATGGACTGCATTGCAAATGCGTGACTTCTTGAAAAATTACGGGCAGTTAGTTACCAGTACAAAATTGATGGCGCCTGAACTGGTGAACTACAATCAAAACTACATGAACACCATTTTAAGTGACAATGCCGTTGCTGCAAATATTGACATCATCGGCACACATATTTACGGAGGTGGGATTACTGAAAATGCGATGGCCAAAGCATTGAATAAAGAAGTATGGATGACGGAACACCTTGACACCGTTTTCAATTACACAGCGAGTTTAGCTACAGCTGTTGAAATACACAACTGTCTTACTATTGCCAACTTCAGTGCCTATATCTGGTGGTATGCCAAACGCTTTTATGGCCCGATTGGTGAAGAAGGATTTGTTACCAAGCGTGGTTTCATTATGTCGCAGTTTGCAAAATATGTTACACCGGGTTCGGTTCGCATTGGTACAGGTTCCAACACTGTTCCCAATGTGCGCATTTCAGCCTATAAAACAAGTGCCGGTAAAAAAGTGATTGTTGCCATTAACAGCTACAACGCTGCAACAGAACAGACGTTTACTTTTCAAAACACAACTGCCGGTGAATTTATGCCCTACACAACAACGGAAACAAAAAATGCAGAGCCTGGCACAAAAACAACAGCAAGCAATAACAGCTTTACATATAAACTGCCACCCTACAGTGTAACCACATTTGTAGAGCAGTAAAAAGAATTGGTAAATTATTTTAAACCTAAATCTGCTTTTCATGAAAGCGATTCCGCTTCTTCTATTTGCAATTGTGCTGAATGGCGTTGCACTTGCACAACAAATTGACAGCAGCAAGTATCCAAAGCTCACAGTGTTTACTGTGCAGCAGGATCAGGCGAATACGATGCAGCAACTGGGAATTAAAAAATTACGTCCCGGTAAAAGTGGTAACGAGAAAGATCCCAATCATGCAAACTATGATGAAGCGTTGGCAAATCCATGTCCGCAATTGCCCGATGCACTTACGTTAAACAACGGAAAGAAAGTTACTACTGCTGATGGTTGGTGGAAACAACGCCGTCCCGAATTGATCGAAGAATTTGAACGGGAGGTGTATGGACGAATTCCAACCAATGTTCCAAAAGTAACATGGACGGTGAAGATCACAGACAGAGAAGTGGTGAACCGTATTCCGGTGATTGCAAAAGAAATTATTGGTCATGTAGATAACAGTGCCTACCCGTTGATCAATGTTGATATCAAAATGGTACTGGTGGTTCCGGCAAATGTGAAAGGGCCTGTTCCTGTGTTAATCATGTTTGGCCGCCCTGTATTACCTGCACCTGCACAACCATCGCCGGAAGATCTGGAAAAAATCAATGCATCATTTAAAGAGATGCTGATTAAGAATGATCCTGCGATGAAAGAAATTTTTGAAAAATATCCGGCGTATCAACCCATTACCCGTCTCCCCGCCCCTAACTTTTTTGCGCCTCCAAAAAGCGATGAAGAATTAACGCCGCAGGAAAGATTATTAGCTGCAGGTTGGGGTTATGTAACGATCGATCCCGGAACAATACAACCCGACAATGGTGCAGGATTAACAAGAGGTATTATTGGTTTAACCAATATGGGACAACCACGCAAACCCGATCAATGGGGTGCATTGCGTGCCTGGGGCTGGGGCGCCAGTCGTGCATTGGATTACTTAGAAACAGAATCAACGGTGAATGCAAAGCAAGTAGGCATTGAAGGTGTATCACGTTATGGCAAAGCTGCATTGGTAACTATGGCATTTGATCAACGCTTTGCAGTTGGATTGATCGGTTCATCAGGTAAAGGTGGTGTCACCTTACATCGAAGAGTGTTTGGTGAGACAGTCGAAAATTTAACAGGCGGTGGCGGTTATCACTGGATGGCTGGTAACTATTTAAAGTATGGTGCTGAAGAATCTTCGTTCGGCAGGAAAACAGGTTGCGACCTTCCGGTTGATTCGCATGAGTTGTTGGCCTTATGTGCACCACGTGCTGTGTTTGTAAGTTATGGTATTCCGGAAAAAGGTGATGCCAACTGGCTCGATCAGAAAGGAAGTTACCAGGCAACAATTGCGGCAGGAACTGTTTTTAAATTGTTAGGTGCAAAAGACTTGGGTGTAAGTAATGATTATAGGAATGAAAAAATGCCCCCGATGTTAACCGATATGCTTAACGGACAGTTAGCATGGCGACAACATGATGGTGGACATACCGATGCCCCGAATTTTAAATTCTTTATTCCATGGGCAAACAGCATGCTTTCTTATACACGAACAGCCCAATAATAAAACAGCAATGAAAATCAGTTTCATCTTTTTTAATTTGATCGTTGCAACTACCGTTTTTGCACAACCAAACAAGGATTTAAAACTCTGGTACAATACGCCATCCGGCAACACATGGGAAAATGCATTGCCTATTGGCAACGGACGGTTGGGTGCAATGCTGTACGGCAATGTGTCAACTGAAACTATTCAGTTGAATGAACATAC
>NZ_CAMLGT010000269.1 GCF_946479605.1 uncultured Lacibacter sp. | reverse complement strand
CACAACGGAAAGATGGCGCCCATAATGGCGCCAAGTCCCGATGAAATATATTTCAATCCCCATGTGCTGAGCCCGTTGCTTAATACAAAGTTCAGTAATGAAAGAATCAGCAATGGAACGAGTTCTTTACCTCTGGGGAATTGTGCGCCCTTTGCAATAAAGAAAATCATGTAGCAAAGTCCACCAAGCAATTGCCGCATACCGGAAAGTTGCAATGCAGAAGACATGTGTTGCACACCAACTTTTGAAGCGATCCATGTGGTACCCCACAACACACAAACAACTGCCAGTGCAAACAATGCTTTTGCCCTTGTTCCTTTTTTATGAATGGTTAAAGGATTAAAGACAGAAAGACTCTTTACAGTGTCAGTTGCTGTTGTAATTGTTTTATTGAAACTGGGTTTCTTCAAAAGTCAATTGATAATTTTATAATGGATAGCTGATAATGATTCCGTACTTATGAATTATCAATTATTCCGATATCCATTAGTGTTTAAAGTGCCGCATACCTGTAATTACCATTGCCAGGTTATTTTGTTTACAGTATTCGATTGAATCATTGTCACGGATAGAACCACCCGGCTGAATGAATGCAACAATACCTGCTGCATGACCTAACTGCACACAATCATTGAACGGGAAGAACGCATCACTCGCCATCACCGCACCATTCAGATCGAAATTGAACTGTTTTGCTTTTTCAACCGATTGACGGAGTGAATCAATACGACTTGTTTGTCCGCAACCTTTTCCCACCAGTTGTTTATTCTTCACCAATGCAATGGCATTCGATTTTAAATGTTTGCAGATGAGGTTGGCAAATGCCAGGTCTTCTTTTTCTGCAGCCGTTGTTTCTCTTCCACCGGCTTCTTTCCATTCGGTGTAATTGCCTTCATCTACACCTTGTACCAACACACCGTTGAGAATAGATTTGTATTGCTCTTTTACGTTTGGTTGAGCTTTCAGTTGTAACAAGATGCGGTTCTTCTTCGACTTCAATACTTCCAATGCATCTGCAGCAAACGAAGGAGCAATCAATACTTCAAAGAAAATTTCGTTGATGGCATCAGCCGTTGCTTTATCAATTTCGCCATTGCAAACCAACACACCACCAAATGCACTTTCGTTATCGCCTGCAAGTGCGGTATCCCAGCTGTCTTTTACTGTTGCACGTTGCGCCACACCACATACATTGGTGTGTTTGATGATAGCGAACGTAGTTTCTGTAAATTCTTTGATGAGTTGCACCGCTGCATCCACATCAACCAGGTTATTGTATGAAAGTTCTTTACCGTTTAATTGGGTAAACAGTTCATCAAGGTTGCCGAAGAAACGTGCACTTTGATGAGGGTTCTCACCATAACGCATGATCTTTTCATCTTTGTTGAAAGGTGTTTCAACAGCGGATTGATGGAAGTAGTTGCTGATAGCAGTGTCGTATGCAGTACACACATCAAATGCTTTGATGGCAAATGCACGACGTTGTTCATAGGTTGTTGAACCGTTTTGCTCACGCAGAATATTTTCCAAAACAGCATATTCTTTCTTCGCTGCCAATACCACTACGTCTTTATGATTTTTTGCACCGGCACGGATCATGGATGGTCCGCCGATATCAATTTTTTCAATGATTGCTTTTTCTTTTTCTTCTTCTCCACCTTGAAAGGTGGAGCTATTCACCGCTTGCACGGTTTCTTCAAACGGATACAGATCAACAATCACCAAATCCATTTCAGGAATATTGTATTGTTTCATTTCGGCTAAATGCTGTTCATCGTCACGCTTGCCGAGGATACCGCCGAATACAGAAGGATGCAATGTTTTTACTCGGCCACCCAAAATAGAAGGGTAGCTGGTTAAATTTTCAACAGGCACTACCGGAACGCCGAGTTTTTCAATAAACTGCTGGGTGCCGCCGGTTGAATAAATGGTTACATTTTGCTCGTGGAGGAGCTTTACCAATGAATCAAGACCGTCTTTGTAAAAAACTGAGATGAGTGCCGATTGAATTTTCTTCATAAATGTGATTGATTTTGGCCACAAAGGCACTTAAGTCACGAAGCGGCACGAAGAAAAGAATGTGCCGGAGCTTGAGTTCTTTGTGGCAAGACTTTAAGAAGGCGCAAAGGTAAGCCTCTACAGGTTCATCACAAAAGCGCCCTGCTCACTTGTGCAGAAATAGTTAATGCCCAGCTTCTCACAATCGGCTTTCCAGTATTTCAGCTTCCATTGCGGGTTGGAACTATCGAACACCAGCAACTTACAGTTGATTGTTTTCTGTAATTGGTTGAGGTAGAGTTTGGGATTTTGGGAGATGATCACCACATCGGCAGTAATCTTTTTAGTAGAATCGTAGCGGTATGATTGGTTGATGTGAAGGATGGTTTTATGGTTGATGGTCCACACTTTGTTTGTGTTGAGGTTTGGCTGATGATAGGTGCGGTGTGCAATGCGGGAAGGTTTGAGGTGAAAGTTGCGCAGGAAACCATCCTGCAGCAAAACAGAATCGCCGGCGAAGTAATATTGATTGCCCAGCATAAAATCGATCGCTGTGTGTTGCGATAAATTATATACCACCAGCTTTTGTTGTTGCATTGTCTGATAACGATAGAACGCCTGCACAGCAAAGAAGCAAACGATGCAGCCGAGGAGCCAGCGAAAGGCAGTTTGGTTTTTTTCAATGAGCCAGATGCCTGCTGCTGCAATAATAGCGTACAGTAAAATGGTTTGAAGAGGTGCATGTTGAATACCATCCACCACTGCAAACGTAAAATGATCGACCCAAAGAATAAACTGGTTCATGATCCAGAGCATTTTTGTAATGAGCCAACCAGTTGCATTCGCCAGTACAGTAATTGGTGAAACGAGCATTAAAAAGATCAAGACATACAAAACCAAACTCGATAACGGTACAGCAATTAAGTTGGTGATGAGAAACAATGTGGGAGCCTGGTGAAAATGATACATGCAAAGCGGTAGCGTTAATATTTGTGCAGATAGGGTTAATGCATTCAGCTTCCACAATCCATCGAGTAATTTATTTTGAATTGCAAACCAGTTGTAGATGGGTTTCATAAAGAGTACAATACTCAATACAGCTGCATAGGATAACTGAAAGCCAACATCCCACAACAAAAATGGATTAAAGAGTAAGAGTGCAACTGCAGATGCCGCCATGCTGTTGTAAATATTTCCTTTACGGTCGAGCAGTTCTGCACCAATAATTACGGTGAACATGATTACAGCTCTTAATACCGATGCACTGGCGCCTGTTAATAAACTGAACAACCAAAGCAACACAATTACCAGAATGGCCCGGATGAGTTTCATGCGCCTGTTGCGGTTGAACCGTTTGAACAGGAACATGAGCAAACCATAGATCAATCCAAGATGCATACCACTTACTGCAATAATGTGTACCACGCCGGTGTTACTGTATGCCTGTACCAAGTCTCTGTCAAGATCATCACGATAACCAATGAGCAACGCTTCGGCTATGCTTTGCTCCATATCGCCGGCTACATGTTTGCGGATGGTATGCAGAGTATAACTCCGTGCATTGTACATCGCTTTCCAAAAGAACGCTGTTTGCTGTTGCGGTAACTTTTTATACTCGTTTGATTTGACAAAGAGCTGATGAGTGATGCCGTTGAACAGTGCGTAACGCTTGTAATCGAACCCGCCGGGATTACCTGCATTTTTTATTTCCTGTAAGTTGCTGCGTACAAGAATCACATCACCATATTGTAAAGAAGGCGCAATACTATCCTTGCGGAAATAGATCATCGCCCTGCCTTTTACCTTTCTTGCTTTTTGTTTGTGATAGACAACGCTGATTTCACTAAGTGCTTTGTAGGTTTTCTCACGCTCACTTAATGGTTCGAGTAAACGCAGTTGTACCACATCGCCTTCTTTGTAAAAATGCCCGGCCCAGTTTGGTTGGTGGGGTAGTTGGTTGAACCAGCTTAATGCGATACCGAATGCAATAAAAAGAATATTGAAAGCAATGCCATTGACCCAGCCATGATAAAATTTGTTGCGCTGGCCACTAAACTGAAAAAAGAGATAAACAGGAAGAGCAATTACTGCAGCTATTACAGCTATTAGCCAATGCAAAGAAAAATACCACCCACCTAAAATGCCTGCACTGAGCGGAACGAAGATGCGGAGGAAAGGGATGTTTTTCCAGAAGGGGATCATGGGCGGTAGCTGCTTTACAGTAAGATAAAAACAGCAGCTTAGAAATGCAAGTGGCTGCTCACAGATTTCTCAGATAGGCACGGATTTTTTTCTGTGGATCTCAGTGTAATCAGTGAGAGATATTATTCCCCTAATAGATTTTTCAAAAATGCTATTTGACCTAAATGATAAATATTATGCTGTATCAATCCATTGAGCAGGAAACGGAAATTGTATTCACGGTAATCAACCATTTCACTTAAAAAAGCATCGTCTTTTGTTTGCAGTTCGGCGATGAGTTGTTTGTGGAGTTGTTCAAACTCATCCAATGCTTTTACCCATGTATGTACTTTCGGGTCGATGATGCGCCAATCCATTTCTTCTGCAGTTTTTAAATCGTAGTTCTGTTTCTTTTGCACACGGCTTAATGTAAACTCAGCCCAGGTGATCATGTGATACAATATTTCAATGGCTGCATGCGAGTTCTTTGGATTGATGAATACAACGGCCGGATGAATTTTCCGCAGCATGGGCATCACTGCTTCGCCATACCAGGGCTGACCGGTTAACACACGTTCGAGGTTTGTGATGATCGATTGTACTTCTTTGTTGTTCATAAATGAAAGTTAGGAAGAACAAATGCGAATAACAATATGAACGTTGTTAAAACAAAGTTCAATTGAAAGAGGAACTTTGAAACGAGCGTGGCAACAGTTGATGCTATGAAATGCTGCAGCTGGTATCAAAAAAAATAGTGAGCCGGAAAGACGGGAAGGCAGTAAGTTTTTCTTTTCGTCTTTCCGCCTT
>NZ_CAMLGT010000268.1 GCF_946479605.1 uncultured Lacibacter sp. | reverse complement strand
TTCTTTAAAAGATTTTATGGCCCGCACAAGAAACACCGGTGTTAAACAAAACCGCACAACAAAGATCGATCGTATTGAAGTGTTTGGCAATGCGGCCACAGCCAAACTCACCATTGAATATCCAACCTTCTACTTTCACGACATGATGAGTCTTATTAAAACAAAAGACGGCTGGAAGATTGTGAGCAAGATCTTTTATCGTGAAGACAAGAAATAAAAAAAGTCCCCCGGTTTATCGGGGGACTTTTCATTTTCGTTACATACCGGGGAACCATGGCCTTGCAATTCCTTCACGGAAAGGCCAGGGCACTGCAGCCAGTATTAAAATAAGAGCCACAACATACATCCACGATGCAGCACTGTAATTTTGTTTTTTAGCACGGCCTCTTGCCATGGTGATGAGTACAATAGCAATGATCATGGCACCAATATGTTCTACCACCCAGAAACGGGCAAAACTGTCTTTCATTACATTACCAAAACCACCCAGGCGTTCGATCATGTGAAAGCCCACAGCTTCGTTGTTGAAATATTGAAACAAACCCAGCAGCAACGTAATATGTGCAGAGATCAGCAGAAACAAACTTGTTTTCTGCAATCCACCTTTTTTGGTAAATGCCTGGAACAAAGCAATGAGCAATAAAATTAAAATAACCCAACGCAGCACATTGTGCAAATGCAATAATCCTGTATACATGGCGGTTTAAAATTTGAGGATGAACGAATGTTAAAATTGCATACAAAGTAAGGTGTGGAAAAGCACTAAACAAAACCTTTTACAGAAAATCATTAACTTGAAGCATCTTAAACGCCTGCTATGAAGAAATTCCTTTTCGGTCTCATCGTTTTTTATTCTGCGCAATCTGCCTTTGCACAAACAGAAAAACCAATTGTTCTGGATTCAAGTACACCCAGATTTCAGCAGCAGCTTTTATTCCCCAACAGGATCATCAACAAATCAGATAAAGGAACTGTGTATGCGTTACCGCAGGATAATATGCCAGTACTAGTTCCGGATAGTACTGCATCCAACATGCCGGTAGCATTAAAGAATAACCAATCGCACAGCATGATGCCTAACCCTTATTATCCCGGCAAACCTTTGTTGAAAAAAACAGACAGTTTACAAAATAGAATTCCATGGAACAGGTATCAATACAAGCCTAACCCTGCTATCAGAAAATCGCTCAACAAACAATAGTGAAATAAAAAATAATTTTTAGAAGAATTCTATCATAACGTGAATCTCGACTACCGCTCAATTCTCTACAGCTTCCTTCGACTTCACTCAGGACTACATCACCCATCATTCCACCCAATCAGCAATAAAAATATTGGTATCTCTTGTGCCGCCATTATTGCGGTTGCTGCAAAAGACGATCTTTTTTCCATCGGGGCTGAACATGGGGAATGCATCAAACCCTTTATCTCTGCTGATCTTGGTAAGATTTGTACCATCTTCATTCATGGTATATAAGTTGAAGGGAAAGCCTCTTTTATATTCGTGGTTACTTGCAAAAATAATACGTTTACTATCGGGCATATATGCAGGTGCCCAGTTGGCTTGCCCAAAGGATGATACCTGTTTTGCATTACTGCCATCGGCATTGGCTACCCACACCTCCATATTGGTTGGTGCTACCAAACCCTGCGCCAGTAATTCTTTGTATTCTTTAATCTCTGCTTCAGTTTTAGGACGGCTTGCACGCCAGATGATCTTCTTCCCATCTGGACTGAACCAGCCACCACCATCATAACCCAACAGGTTGGTTACTTTCTTTTCTTTGCCGGTTTTCAGATCCATCACATACATATCAATATCGCCATCCTTGGTGCTGGTGTACAGCATTTTCTTTCCATCGGGCGAAAGTGTTGCCTCGGCATCATAGCCTTTGCTTTTGGTCAACTGCTTTACAATTTTTCCATTCAGATCGGCCATGAAAATATCATAGCTGTCGTACAAAGGCCAGATGTATTTGTTGCCATACTTTGCACGGTCAGGAACAGGTGGACAATCAGCACTACCCAAATGTGTAGATGCATAGATCACATGCTTGCCATCTTTTGTAAATGCACCGCAGGTGGTTCTGCCTTTGCCTGTGCTTACCAGTTTGGGTATAAACTTCTCTCCTGCTTTTGTGGGGATTTTTGCAATGTACATCTGATCACAAGGAATGCCTTCCTTGGCATAGGTCTTCTGGAAGATCAGCCATTTGCCATCATAACTGAAATAGGCTTCTGCATTATCGCCACCAAACGTAAGCTGTTGAATGTTTTTAAAATGTTGCTCATCGGGATACAAAACAGTATCATTTGTACCTGCAAAAGTTTTACTAACCTCGGGAAAAACGCTTTTAAATGAAAGCGCTGCAAGAATGGCAACAGAAAAGCCAAGCAACAGAATAGATTTCTTCATATAGCTGATTTACGGCAAATGTAGATTCACAACAGCTTGCAAATGTCAGGAAAATGTAAGAACCAGCACTCCAAAATAATTTAGCTTTGCGCCATGCAGCTGAAAGCCTTTCTGATCTCCGGGTTCGCCACCATTTGCCTGATTGCCTGTACCAACAATAAACCTGCTGATGATAAGCAGGAACAAACCAGCAGCAATTCCACACAGGACACAAAGATCAAAGAACTTGAAAACAAGCTGCAGGAGGCACCCCAGGCCGATAGTGTGCGGGAACAATTGCTGGTAAATCTTGTACAAAGTAACCAATACGATAAAGCCATTGAACAGGCCGATCTGTTGTTACAGAAACAACCCGGCAACCCTGCTTACCTGTTTATGAAAGCGGATGCATTGGAACGGAAAGGCGACACCAGCAATGCCATTACAACTTACCAGCAGGCCATTCAGTCGGCTGTTGTATTTAACGAGGCAGAGTTAAGGCTTGCTTCGCTGTATGCCGAAACCGGCAATAAAACTGCTGTTATTTTGTGTGATGCGTTATTGAAAGATGCAGCTGCTGCTGAAATGCGCAGCGATATCCTGTTTGTAAAAGCTGCGTATTACAGCAAAGTAAAAGAGGTAGCCAAAGCACTTTCCATATACAACCAGATCATCCGTGAAGATTACACGTATATGGAAGCGTATATTGAAAAAGGTTTGCTGTTTTACGATCAGCAGAAATATACAGAAGCTTGGAAAAGTTTTCAGCAAAGCACCAATGTAAGTAACAAATATGCCGATGGTTATTTCTGGATGGCGAAGGCTGAAGAGAAAATGAATAAAACAAAAGAAGCCATTGATAATTATAAACGTTCACTTGCACTTGATCAAAGTATCACAGAAGCAAAAGATGCGTTGAAGCGACTGGGAGAAATTAAATGATGAGTGACCAGTCTTGTAAATGGTGAATGGTCAATTGTGAATGAATACAGCCAATCATCAACAACAAACAAAAAACTATAAACAATAAACTATAAACTTTTCTATGCCGATTGTAGCTCCTTCTTTATTAAGTGCCAATTATCTGAATCTTGAAGCTGATTGTAAAATGCTGAACGAAAGTGAAGCCGACTGGTATCACCTGGATGTAATGGATGGCCGTTTTGTACCCAACATTACTTTCGGACCAATGGTGATCGATTTCCTGCGCAAAGCATCAAACAAAGTGTTTGATGTGCATTTGATGATTGAAGAACCGGAAAAATATACCGAAGCATTTAAAAAAGCCGGTGCCGATAATTTAACCGTACATATTGAAGCCTGTACACATCTGCACCGCAATATTCAACAGATCAAATCACTTGGCATGAAAGCGGGTGTAGCTGTAAATCCGCACACACCTGTTTCATTGCTGAAAGACATTATTGCTGATATTGATCTTGTTTGTTTGATGAGCGTGAACCCCGGTTTTGGCGGGCAAAGTTTTATTCCGCAAACACTGGTAAAGATCCGTGAGCTGCGTAACATGATTGATGAAAAAGGATTGAACGTGGATATTGAAATTGATGGTGGAGTTACATTGGATAATGCCAAAAGCATTGTTGAAGCCGGTGCAACAGTATTGGTGGCAGGTAACACGGTATTCAGAGCACCCAACCCTACTGAGATGATCTCGTTATTGAAGAAGATATAAGTAAGTCCGAAAAGTCGGGAAGCGATCAGTCCGGAAGAATAGAACCTGTTTCTGTCTTCCGGATTCTTTTTAAGAATTGAAACACAGATGGGACTGATTTAGCAGATCAGCACAGATTTGTTTTATCAGTTAACATCCGTTTCATCTGTGTCATCAGCAACCCTATTTCTTCTGCCCCAAAAAATATCCTGCGTTTCTTTCCGTTTTAACAGAAAGGCTTAGTTTTATCCTCCATGAAGGCAACCAAAACCTGCATCCTGCTCCTGCTTCTCCTTGCAACCTCTGTTACCTATGCCCAAAAGAAACCGGCAACAGTTACCGGTAAGGTATTGGATGAAAACGAGAACCCACTCAGCAATGTATCGGTGATGATCCTTGGCCGAAGCTCCGGCGTTACCACAAACGACAGCGGTTACTTCACTATAAAAGTGCCATCAGGAAAAGCATTTGCCCTCATTTTCACGTACACTTCCTACCGTTCTGAACAACGGAATTTCTTTTTAAATGAAGATGAACAAGAACGCATTGTGCTGCGCATGGAAAAAGGTGTGACCGAACTACAGGAAGTAACGGTAAAGGACGACCGCATCCGCACACAGGCATCGGGTTATCGCATCAACCCCAAAAATGCATTGCTCTTACCTTCTGCTACAGGCGGTGTGGAAGGTTTAATCAAGATCTTCACTAACTCCAATAACGAACTCTCTTCGCAATATTCTGTACGTGGTGGCAACTATGATGAGAACCTCATTTATGTAAACGATTTTGAAGTATATCGTCCTTATCTTGTTCGTCAGGGACAACAGGAAGGTTTAAGTTTCATCAATGCAGAAATGGTGGGAAGCCTCAGCTTTTATAATGGTGGCTTTCAATCGAAGTATGGTGATAAAATGAGCAGTGTGCT
>NZ_CAMLGT010000267.1 GCF_946479605.1 uncultured Lacibacter sp. | reverse complement strand
TTAAACGGCGGAACAATTTCGCCACGTATTTCTTGCTCTTACCAACTGTATCTTTTGGATTGAACTTTATGTTGGGCGATGCAAGTGTTGGTTTTGCGTTCGGATCTTTCTCTGTTTCCAATGCACGCAGGAATCTTGACTTTTGATACAAGCGCACAAAATCAAGCTGACCGGTAAACACTCTTGTTTGCGAATTTTCAAGTGTATTTCCAAGACTCACCGCAAGCCGTGAAGCACCGATCCAGTTATACGTTGTGTTATAATTGAAGCGTGCAGTTGTCCAGTCAAGCGCAGGTATTTTAGACAATGGTATATTATACGATGCATTTGCTGTTTGACGATAGATGGTATTACGTCCGCCTTTGAACAGGTTTTCACGAACGCTGTCCTTCTTTGGTCTTGTATCAATACGTCCAAAAGGCTCATCAACACGTGCATTATTAGTAGCGCTGAAATCAATATTAATAGAACGTGTAAGATCCCAACGGAGATTATATACACGATCGAACACAAAATACTTATCGTAGGTTTCAGGTATCTTGAACGGACTTGGTGCTACACCAGGTATCGTTACTTCTCTTGCACGCACTGCACCAAACTGGCGGTTCACGTCTGCACGGAAACTTAACAGGCTTGGTCTGTAGTTAAAATTAAAATCTTTAATGATGTTCCACCAAGGGCTGCGGTACTTAATGAGTTTTTTGAACGGTTCAATAAACTTCGGTTGTGGTGCATAATTATACCCAAGGCCGGCGTAATGTTTTTCAATCACATCATTTTCAATAAGCGGGTTACGACGTTCCGTTTTTGTGTAAGAATAACTTACATCAAAGTTGGAAATATCATAGATCTGCGCAGGTTTGCCATTCGTTTTATTTTTCCGCATGTTGGTTACGTTCACCGTAGTGATAGCAGAAAAATCCTGTGCAATATTTTTGAGCGAGTCTTTGTTATTGACTGTTTTTAGTTTGTCTTTGAATTTCACATCCTGGTCGTATGGATCATACTCAGGATTCATTACCGTTTGTGAATAGCTGGCATAAAAAGGAATTTCCAAACCAGCTCTCTTTGGTAATAATTTACCCAATTGCAATTGTGTAGCCACATCAAACTGATAGAAGAACTCACGGCTGCGTTCGTTCACACGTTGTTCAATGGTACCAAACCCTGCGCTGCGTGCACTACCTGAAACAGAGATGGTTCCAAGATCAGCCAACTGCACATCAATACGGCCGGTACCTGCCCATCCGCCTTTTTCATCCAAACCGCTTAAACGCAATTCATTCACCCATACTTCCGCACATACACTTGAGTTAGCATCGTTGCGATTATTTTCAATACCCACCAGAAATCCTTTTACTTCACCAAGATTTGGATTGCCCATCACAGCCCAACGGATACCGTTACCTCTGTCTTCTGAATAAACAGTGTTTACACCGCCGGAGCGACGAAGTTTAAAGCGAACAAGTTCTTCAAGATTTAAATCGAATTGATTAGCAGAAGGCCATACTGCACTTGTATCATTCGGACCATTACCCGGACGTGGGTAAGTTCCCCATCTTGTTACTTTCAATGGCATACGCACTTCATAATAGTTATTAATGAAGTCGGTACCAAAGCGAATCACAGCAATGGCTTCACCATCTTGCAGGTTATCTGTTTTTCCTCTTGATTCAGCATGCATGAACATGCGTACACGTTTGTACTGGCGAAGATCATGGCTTAACGTTTTGAACACAGCACGGCTGTCGCCATCCTGCAGATCGCACACCTGTAAACTGAGCGAAGCTTCGTTCTGTAACAGATTTACACCGTTATTACTTAACTGCTGCACACGTTCTATGCCCGGAGGTATAACATAGTTTACAGGAACACGGTTATCATTTTCTTCTACGTTTACTGCAGTTACATTAAAAGAAGTTACACCCTGGTTTTGCAACGGCTTGTATTGGCCTGTTGTGTCCAGATCAAACTGGTATGAACGCCACATGTTACGCACCAACTCCAGTTTACCAAAACGCACCACCAGTGAATCTTCAAAGCCGGTCATGAACATCCGCATGAAACGGATCGATTTGAAATCAGGAATATTTCCCACTTTCTGTTCATATTCTTTTACCGGTATGCGGAAGAGGAACCATGTTTCTTTTCTTGAACCGCCTTGCGCAAGGGCAACATCTACTTCCCTTCTGTCAGCAATATAGTTTTGTCCCACCTGCATCAATGGATCATCTTTCGGACGAAGCTCAATATGATACTGGAAGTATTCTTCCACTTCATTCAATGTGTTATCACGGTTCAGATCTTCATTGTCGGGATAGAGTGTGGCAGCAGAAGTGTACTGCACATCGTTACTTGCAACAGGACTGTTCCCCTGCGGATTATTAAAATCTTTATAACGTGCAAGGATCTTTGTATCATCTGGCTGATCAACACGGAAGTGTTTGTAGTTATCACTTGAAGGATCGGCAAGTAATTTCTGGTAAGCAGCTCCATTCCCAAAGTTTGAACTGAATTGTGTAAGGAATGTATTAAACACTCTTACCTCGGCACTGTCACTCCTTCCATCCAAACCCACATCCTGTTGCGGACGTTCTTCAGGAATATTACTAAATGCCTGTGCTATCTGGATAGGATTGCGTGGCACACGTGCCCATGTGCTGAAATCTTCACGTGCCGGTGTTTGTGTAGTGCTCAAGCCGTTCTCATAAAAGCGACGTCCGTCTTTCAGAATGTCTTCTGACACATTACCAAGGTTGAAATACATTTGTCCGCCTGTGCTTGTCGGGTTAAGAATAAACGGATCCTGCACCCACATTTCAATAAACTCAATATTGTTTGTTTCAAAATCGATCTGATCAATTGCACGCATAATACCACCCCACCTGCTACGTGGATTCAACAGTTTTCCGTTGGAAGGATTAATGCTTCCGTTGCGTGCATCAAAATTATAAGGACCACGATCGGTTGGATAAAACGCCATATCGAATGTGATCAATTGGTTTTGTCCTAGATCAGGTGTTACCTGCGGAAAAATTTCCTGGCGGTTGACAAAACGTACACGTGGATCAGATAACTCAGCAAGATTGCTGCCCAATGGATTGTTAGGATCACGACGTTGTTGCAGCACCGGTTCAATATTATACCAGGCCATTTTTGCACGGTTAAATCCGTATTGCAGATCATCAGTTAACCCGGCTTCAGGAAATAATTCTACACCAAAGCGGTCTCTTGCCTGGTAAGGTGTTGATGCAAGCGCCCATGCAATGAAAGGGAAACGAAGATCAATACCGTTACGTGTGCCTTCAAAATCATCAATATAAACCAAACCGCCACCTCCTTTTTCAGGACGTATCTGTCTGGCTGTGCTTGGAATTATTTGTGCAGCTTCTCCATATACATTAATACTTGATGTTTGGCGGGTTGAATAAAAAGGCAAACCATCTAACCATTTGGTCATGCGTTTCCAATCGCTGCGGTAGTTTACATCGGCCCCGATCATGGTATTGCGGATCGGATCATCGCCATAATTCATTTTGGTGAAGAATGGACGCTCACCCAAACGCATAACAGCTGCGCCAATATTGAGGAGCTTGCTTTGTTTTTCAAACGCCCTGTAATCTAAACGCACCGCCATAAAGTTTCGGTTCTGCATACCAAACGTTGCATTATTTTCAAAACCCACATTAATAGGCACACCTGAATTGCTGATGGCCTGGTTTATGATCTTTACAGTTCCGAGATTATAATCAACGGTATAATCAACATTTTCTCTTAACACCTGGCCGCCTGCGGTAACTGTTACAGAGCCTGGAGGAACATTGAATGCGCCCAACGGAATATCTCCACCACCACCTGCGCTGCGTGAAGCACCACGGAAAATATAACGGTTGAGTTGAGGCGATTGCTGTGCTACCCATTTAATTGAATCGTACAATGGATAGAACAAGTATTTATTTCTTAATTCAATGGAGTCAACTCCACGGAAAATATAGTCGAGGTCTTTACCAAATGGTTCAAGAGTGGGAAAGATGACACGACTTAGTTGTGAGTTAACCGTAAATCCTTCCACATAATCAAACACACCATCGGGCTGCGGATCGTTTTGATTATTTAAACGATCGAGGTTCACCAACTCAAGAATTGGTCTTCCTTTTTCTTCACCTTCAGGGATATATCTTTTTTCACCACCTCCGGGTTCCTGATAAAGAATGTTGAATTTAAAATCTTTCCGTTCCAGCTGACCGTAACCAACTGAGTAAACGTTTTTCATCATCAGATCCCAGATAGGTAATAACGGACGCTGCGATGTTGCTTTCAGCATTTTCAGGAACAACACTTTTTGTGTACCGCTGTTGTTTGCTGTTGTATCAGGCGTAACATCATTTGAAAATTCACCCACCTGGTATACTTTACCATTCACTGTGTATTGAAAAGCCACACCCAATACTTCATCGGGCTGCAAAACAGTATTGAGTGAAATGAACCCGATCTGTGGATTGAAGTAATATTCTTCCGGACGAAGCTTACGGGCAAATGTGCGTTCAAAATCCTGCACTGCTGTTAAACCAAAACTCTGCAAACGGTTTGTGATCAAAGCTGCATCCCGTGTTGCAGGATCATTGACCATACGCTGATAAAGATCATTGGCACCGTTTTGCGGAAGCTCTGCAGAAGTGAGCGAAAAGATATTCGGGTTGTATGGTTGCGATTCGCCCAGATCCATCAAGGCTACCACATTCCTGTTCTCTGTAGTAGAGCCTGTGCGGTTGGTAACCCATACTTCCATACGAAGAATCTGCACCGGCGATGTTACAGCCGGGATATTCTTCATATTCTTATTGTAATTCTTTTTGAAATATTGCGCCAACAAGAAGTGTCTGTTCTCCTCATATTCATCGGCTTTTACCTGGAACTGTTGCAAACCAGAGCCGCCTGCCAATTGCACCTGCTGACGATTAGAGTTTTGATTGGCCAATACGGCTGTTACATACAACTT
>NZ_CAMLGT010000266.1 GCF_946479605.1 uncultured Lacibacter sp. | reverse complement strand
GGTGTTCTTCAACTAAGCGAAACTGAAATAATAAAAAAAGCCGGCATCTGATTGCCGGCTTTTTTTATTCGATGATCTTTTCGAGATAGTAAAGATTTCCTTTCTTATCAATTCCCTGTACGATCACTTTGTATTTTTTGCTGTAATCGTTGTTGTAAAAACGGATGTCTGCTTTTCCATTGCTGAAGTTTACCTGCGGTTGCCAAAGCAAGGTGGTGCGCCTGTCTTCATTTGCTCTTGCTTCAGCAGTTGAATAATCAGGGTAAACAAAGCTTAAAGGAATAGAATAGCCCATTAGTGACGATGCATCAAAACCGAACTTACTTCTTTGTTTACGTACAGTATAGATTAAGATGCTGGGGCCGGGGCCCATTTGACCAAGATGAAGATTGATGCTGCGGTTTACTTTTACCATTACCACTTCAGCAGGATTAATAAATCCAAGTTCTTCCGATGAAATGGGTTGTTCATTCAAATAATAACTGATCATGTCTCCGCCAGCTAATCCTGATGCAGGGCTGCCATCAAGGCCTCCAATTTTTGCATACCCATTGTTAAAACGAAAACCAAAGAATTCCTGCTCAAACAACTGTGCAAAGCTGATATAACCAAAATTGGGATTGGGGATTTTTGTAAACTCTGCATCCCTGAAAAGATCTGAAGCAAGTGTTTTATTCAAAGAATCAAGTTGCCGTTCTTCCTTGTTCTTTCCCTTGATAATAATTTCAGCAAGTTCTTTACCAAGATTAGGAACGCTGTACTGTTTTACAAATTCTTCGGTTTTTGCCTTTGCCGGTGGCAATTCTTTTATTACTGGTGAAAAGAATGCAGCAGTTGTTCTGTCGCCAAGTGTATCGAGGTAACCGGGCAATAATTTGAAGTCAAGTTTTTTCTTTCGTCTTTCTTTTGTAGTTGCCTGCAAGTAAACAGTCGCCTGTTTTCTGAAATACAGATCGTTCACTGCAAAGTTGCCTTTGTTATCAAGTTTAGCCGTAGAAAAGATGGTACTTGAATCAGCACCTTTTGTAATAATATCGATCTTGCTTGAATCGAACTGCATACTTTCTCTGTCTTTTTCAACAGTTCCTCTTATGGAAATACCGGTTTCAAAAAAATAGTTCAGCGCAGGTTGTTTGCCTGCCGCTAACTGTTCATGTGTAAAACGACCCGGTTGCACTGTAAGCAGTAATGCATCAAGATAAACTGCAGACAGTTCTGCAGATACATTGATGCTGTTTTGTACAAAAGATTGGTTTGCCTGTTTGTTTGAATGCAGCAGCTGGTAGCTTTTAATAGTCGGGTGCGAAAGAAAAGAATAGAAAGGCAGATCGGCAGGAATAACAGAGACAGACAAGTCAGGAATATCGGCACTGTTTACCGAAAGTGTGAATTTGTTCTTTCCCTTTTTATCAAACGAAACAGAATCAGCTGTCAATGTAATTTCCGCTGTTGTTGGCTGTTGCACCCAGATCCATCGCTCGGCCACTATTTCCTGTTTGCTGTTGATGGCAAGCACCTGCATTAACCCGTCTGCCAATGTTTTTTTATTGATGACAGCTGCAGTTTGACCTTCATCAAAATTAAACTGTTGTACAAATACTGTTTTACCATACTGTTGTGCTATTACATTGATCTGTTTATTGCCATCCATGAATGCTGTACTTGCATTTGCCTGTACTGAAATCTTTGTTGCAGAAAGATTGGATACATTCAGCACCATGCCCGATTTGCTGACAGCAGGTAATGTAAATTTCTTTTTGTTATTGAGGTTAAGGCTCACCTGCAAACTATAGGTTTTACCGGTTTCAGGTGTAAAGCGTATAAGGCCGGTTCCATTGCTGTACACAATGGGGTCAGCTATTTTCTTTTGCGTTTCATCCAGCAGTTCAATCTTTACATCGGATGCGGGAAGTTTGTTGGCATCTGTAATTGTAAATGCAAGGTTATTTTCTACAGCTTCTATCAATTTATCACCTTCAGGAAAGAAGGAAACTGAAAGGTCAGTAGAAGGAACATAAAATGATTTTGATTGATCCTTTTTTCCAAGGATAAAAACATATTGTTCACTGATGCTTCCGGGATTGTTGAGCATCCACAATGTATAGGCTCTGATGCGGTAGATGCCTGTAGTCAATGAATCGGGTATAAAAATACTGCCTGTTGCATGATGGTCTTTTGCCGGCCACATTTGCTTTGCATACAGTTTTCCGTTGAGGTCGCTGAAGTCGGTGTAAACAACAGCACTCAAGAGCGAAGGCAGGTCGTTTACGGTAAGATATGTTTTAAGCCAGATGTTTTCGCCGGGTTGGTAAAACTGTTTATCAGTATGCAGAAAACATTTTTCATTCGGGTTCAGTTCATACAGGTTCCGCACAGCAGAGATCATTCTTGCAAGGGCAGTATCATTTGTTTGCGCCTGAATACCTGTATGTAAGAGGATGATAAGGCTTAAGCTGATAGAAATGCTTTTCACTTTTTTTTATTTAAAATAATAAAAAAACCTTCTGCATTTGTAAAGGCAGAAGGTTTTAACATCTATATACCGAATTATTTATTCCTGTAAGAAACCAGTCCGGGCGCTCTTGCTCCTGTAGCTCCCACAAATCCTTTGGCAACAAGTGTTGCAGACATTTTGTTGGCAAGCGTAAGTGAGAGTGTTCCAACAACCGTAGTTGTACCTGCCCACTTGATGCGGAAGGTATTTGTTGTGGTACCCGGAATGCGAGGCAATTCAATAAATGGAGTTGCCTGTTTGAATTTAATACCGGAAAAGATCAGTGAGTCCGTTGCATTGGCATACACATCAATTGCAGGCGTTGCTCCCGGAGGGTTTGGAATTGCATTCACAAAACGAACCCTGTAATTGGTATCAGCTTTAGGTAACTGAATATTGTCTTCTGTAACAAAAAAGCGTGATTCTTTATGCAGCGAATCGCAAAGAAACAAGCTGTAGTATTTATTTAAACCAAATACTACAGTTGGTTCGTGTGTAAATAAAAACTGGTCAGTTGTTGCAGCAGGCGGTGTGCCCAATGCAAGTGAAACACCAATCCGGCGTTCGGTAATAGCCCTTGTAACTGCAAAATAATCCTGGCCTGCAGGAACGGTGGCCCCCACAGCAGCAGGTACTGCAGACAATAAATCGCCATTATAAGTAAACCTGAATGATGAACTTGTTTGGCCAGACAATACCGGTTGTGCAAGCGGATATACATTCACCAGTTTTACATAAGAATGCGAGTAGGGGTTGCCAGCTTCATACGTGGCATTATAGTCAGCTTCTTTCTCGCAGGAAAGCTGAACAAAAGCAACGGAAAGTATGATGAGTAATTTTTTCATATTCTCTTTTTTTTAGCATGAATTAAGGTTTTGAAAACCATGTTTCTTTTGTATGCCAGTCAAGTTTATCAGCGCCCAGCCGTTTCAATTCTTCAATATTCCATACATATTCTGAATTGTAACGGTAACGAACCCTGTAAACCAATGCGCCATTATTATCAGGCCATAAAACAGTGCCTGTTGGCGGCGCAAAATCACGGTAAACCTGTAATCCATTTTTTGAATCAGTGTAATGATAACGACGCATATCCACCCATGTTTCCAGCGCACCGTAGCCATACAGGGCAATGTATTTCTGCAGCATGATGTGCGATAATGTAAGATCATTTGCAGATGCCGGTACTACAGACGTGTTTGCAAGAAATGCATTTCTTACAGCAGGTGTAAGCACATGCGGTGTTGGAACATTCGTTGAGAAATCTGTCTGCAGCATTTCAAAGTTCAATTCAATTGCTTTGCGGTAAGCTGCCAAAGCAGTTGCTTTATCATTTTTAATAAATGCAGCTTCTGCTTTCATAAACTGTACTTCACTTGCCGTAATAACAGGAATAGGGCTTGCATTACGGAAAATATAACGAGCCCTGCTGTCGTTTGCCGGAGGAACCAATGAATCGTAGCGGGCACCCCAGAAACTTTCCGGACGGTCAGCTGTATTTGTAATGGAAATAACGCCTGCGTTCAACGGAATTCCATTGAACTGTTCACTTTGTGATGGACGCAATAAGTACCATTTACGTGGATCGCTTACACCTGAAAATGCGCTGTTATTTCCATTCATCAGGTTGGCAATGTATGCACTCTGCCTGATTGCATAACCACTGCCAAGGTTATTACGTAAAGGTCCCCAGAAATTATTATCTGCTGAAAGACCTGTTGTGGCTTTGAATTTCACGTAAGCATTTTCTGCATTTGTAGCAATGGCTTTATCGCAATAGAAAATGACAGAGTCTGCTTTGTAATCTGCTTTATTGCTGAGGTGGTGATGTGAGCGTGCAAGAATGGCGTACACAAACTTTTTCCATTTGTTTACATCGCCGTTGTAAAGATAAGCATCACCAATAGCAAGGTTTTGCGGGCTTACACCTGCACCCGGTTTTTCAAGATTTGCAAGTGCCTGGTGACAAAGATCACGTACATACTTGTAAACATCTTCTTCCTTGTCAAAACGGAAGGTAAGCAGGTTGGTGTTGAATGCATCTTTCAGGATTACTTCACCATGATAATCGGTGAGTTGTAACCAGCTCCATGCAAAAATGGCCTGGCCCACACCCACATAATCCCATTTTTCTTCTTCAGCAGCCCATTGCATCATACGCATGCAGTTCTGTCCAATGTCATAGTAATGCATACGCCAGATAGAGCCTGCATTATCACTTCCATCTAATACACCTCCCATACGTTCGTAGGTAGTGCTGGAGTTTCGTGTGGCACTTACTGTATAGCTGGCAAAGTTCTGAATATACATTGCCACAAAGCGTGCATCATTCAGCACACCATGGCCTGCGCTGTTTGCAGCCATAGAAGAAATGATGGGAGCTAACAGATTTTCTACCGGCACCTTAACAGGGGAGTTAGGGTTAAGGTAAGCCTCATCTAATTTTTTATTACAGGAAGCAACCAGTCCTGCAAGGATCAGCATTGCTGCTGCTGATTTATATATTC
>NZ_CAMLGT010000265.1 GCF_946479605.1 uncultured Lacibacter sp. | reverse complement strand
CTGGTAAAACAGTAAGCAGAGAGGACGCTGAAAAGCTATTTACTTTTTTTCAAACCAGCAGTTTGTTTAAATGGCATGATGTACATAATAATTGCGAAGCAAGAGCTGATGCGGTTTGCCGCCTGTTAGACGCCTGGGGTATTCCCAACTACAAAGCATGGGTGTTCAGCGGATTTTTTTTACACCGGCATATTGGCGGCCTGAAGCAGTTATGGAATTACCATGTGGCAGCGTTGCTGCCGGTTAAAGAAAAGGAGAAAACAGTTTATTATGTTATTGATCCTTCTCTTTACAACAGCCTGCAAACAATGTATGATTGGGCCGCAGTAGTAACCGCTTATCCGCACAGTTATCATTTTATCAAATCAGGGGAGTACTATATTTTTCCGTCCGGGAAAATTAAACAGGATAACTGGCATGTAAGGGATAAGCAAAACAGCAAGTGGATGATACAGGGGCTTGCAGGTATAAATGGAGTTTCTGCCAAAGGAAAAGCTCAATTGTGTTTTAATAAACAACGCATCCGCAATACGGCCAGGCGTTTTGCATGGCTGCTGCACAACAAACCGCTGTTAACAGAAACTGTAAACGCTTAACGGACATTCATTTCGGTTGCAGTTTTCGTTTTCTTAAACAGAAAACTCAGGGCCACCACAACAAGCCACACAGCAGAAAAGTAAACCAATCCCTGCAGGTTCGAGGCGATGTCTTCCGGATCAAAACGGCCATGAATGCGTTTGCGAAAGAATTTGTTTGAATATTCCTGGGCCAGTTCAATGACGTAGCCAAATACATACAGGAAGCCAAAGATGAATGCGTGAATGATGAGATTGCGTTTTGCAAACAATATGTTCAGGAATGCAGCAGCAAGAAAATAAAATGCGGCATGCATTTCTTTATCCATTCCCCGAAACATGGCAGGAAGCTTGAGCATAAAGCCAACAATGGCAATACCAAAGCAGAATGCTGCAATAAATAGTTTGGTCCAGATGCTAAGGTTTCGTTTCATTTCTTGTGGCGTGATTGCGGTGTAAGATAATTTATTTCACAAAGCCGGGAATCCCACTTGTGTAAAGATCATGCGTACCTACAGCACGCCGCACCCGATGTTTTATGTGCCTACCCATCAATTACTCCTGTGAAGCAGGACTGTTGTCGATTTATTTTGCTGCTTATTTTTTTGCATTCTGTTCTGTAGGAACAACCGCCGGTCGAGTGATGAGAGGAAAGAAGTTTTTGTGCCGTAGGTACGATTGATTAAAAATCGGTGAAAGTTTCAGCTAACGTTAATGCATTGCTGTCAGGCGTGGCATTGGCAGCAGTGCAGTACAGTAAAGATAATCAGATGTCGTGTTATTCGTCAGCCAAATAGTTGCATTTCTGCCACGCTTGCAGCAATGCAATGTTATAGGTAGGACTTTTGACTTTGCCTAAAGAGTTCCACCTTCTGGCCAGTTTTTCCAATGCGTATTTGGATTATGAGTTGGTCTATAAGCTACAACACTTCCAGTTTCTAAAACTTCAGCTATTTGCTTAAAAGTCTCATTTTCGCTGGGTAGTTCACCATTAACAACGTCTGGATGAAACCAATCATGAAGTTCAATTATTCTCGGAATGTTGTTAGGAATTCTTTCAAGTATTTCAGTTTCGGTCGCAACAAGTTTCTCATGATGTAATGTGTCAAGCAATCGAAGGAACTCAAACGCATTTATCCTTTTTTCATCTTCAATGTCAATTCCTAAAGACTTGTACTTTTTTCTGTCTTGAATAAGAGGCATAATGCTTCCTCTTAATTTAAAGCTATCACAGTCTGGATTAAGGTAAAAGCTTTCCTCTTCGTCAAATGTGCTACAATCATCAGCATCGTCTGTCAGGTAAAGGAAATTTTCATTTCGTGTGCCTGGTTCATAGTTCAAACAATTTCCAAAGACGTGCAAGCAATTTGTAATTCCATTATGTCCTCCACCTCGATAACTAAAGCCAATAGCTTCTATAACTATTACCCAGCGTTTGTCATCTCGATAAGCGGTAAGTTTAGTCCCTGCTGGATATACATAGCCATTATCCAACATTGGAAACGTAAATTCAGAATTGCATTTGTCTAACTGGTCTAAAATTTCTTCTCTCTTAATCATTTGGGTGCTACACTGGTTTACCTATAACATTAAATTATGCGCCACTCCTTATAAAACAAAATGTATTAGGCTTTTGATTTTTAATATCAGCTTTGTCGCCTTTTCAATTGTTACAAAACAAAAGGCGACATCCTTGCTTCTCTTTTTCTCCTTTCCCTCTTTCAACCTCTTAGCCCCTATATTACCTTCCCCTTCCACTTTCCACTTTTCAAATAATTAAAGGCCATTACAAAAATTACACTCCAGTAAATTAATTCCGATGCCCATGCCCAAAGCAGGCTGAGTTTATACACTTCCAGCACCAGAAAGATGTATATAAGATAAGCCACAATCGTCACCGCTTCAATGATGAGGTTCATGCGTGTATTGCCTGTGCCGGTTACTGCATTCAGCCACACAACAGAAACAGACATGAGTAACATGCCAGTTGTTACAATCCGCAGCACGGGTACTGCTGCATCAACAAATTCTTTTGACAAACGAAATACCGATAACAACTCCTGTGCAAATACATTGAACAGGATAAACATGACAACAGCCGATCCAAAACTCAGCTTCATGATCCGGTAAATGAGTTTCAGTACATCATGGCTTCGTCCCTGGCCAATGATATTACTCACCATGGCATTGGTGGTGGACGCAAATGCCCAGATGAACACACCTGATAATGCAAAAATATTCCGCATCACATTTGATACGGCCAATGCACGTTCAGAGTTTCCACCATACAAATAAAGACCGTTGCGTTCTATCAAAATATAAAACACCAGCCAGCTGATGAGACTGATGGAAAACTGCCCGATGAGCGGTGCCGATACATTCAGGATAAGCCTGGTGCGTTCTTTACTGTAACGCAGGTAACTGAACAAATGAAAACGAAGGTGTAGTTTCTTAATAAAAATGAGCAGGAAAACAACACTCATACCAATGAACTCTGCAAGTACCGATGCATAAGCTGCACCATTGAAACCAAGCTGGGGTAAACCAAAATGACCGTTGATCAATCCATAATCAAAAAAGATATTGGCGCCCGCTTCAAACAAAGTGCCGATCATGAGGTAGCGGCTGTTGTTCGTTCCCACCAAAAATGCATTGCCCATCTGGAACAGGTAAAGAAAGGGCAAACCCCATACACGGATCTTTAAAAATTCAACAGCGCTTTGATCAACTTTCTGCGATTGGATAACATGGTTAAAAATAACAGGCGCCAGCAAATAGGTGAGCAGAATACCAATGGCTGCAAATATGAAAGCAATGCGCACACCCTGTGAAAATAATTTGCCGATTTCATCCAGCCTGTTTTCACCGGCCCTGCGGGCTATGAGCGATTGAAGTGCATTGTTCAACCCGTTGCCCACTACTGCCACTACTAAAAAATACACACCTGTAATACCTGCTGTGCCCAGTGCTGCTTCACCAAGTCCGCTCAGGAAATAATTATTGGCAGTAAAATTGAGGAATGGTACAAGCAGCGAAAGGCTGATGGGCAGCGACATCGCTAATATTTGCCGGTTGTTAATGTCCAGTCGCAGATCGTTCTTCGGTAAAGCAGTTTCCAAGCAATGTGGTTTTTGCGAAGATAAGATAGAGTCACGGATGACACTGATCTGACCAGATTTTCACTGATAGAAAGATCTGTGCCTTCAATCTGTGTCATCCGGGACTCTATTCGCCCGATTATCGTATTATTGCAACAATTGAAGTATGAGTAACGTGTTACATCCAACGGTACATATTGAAGATGCAGTTTTAGAGTCGGTTGATACGGTAGCTGCTTATTTATTGGTGCAGGTTGGCAACGGATTTATTGGATTTGCATCTTTTCAGCCACAGCGTAAGCAGGTGCATGCCTGGGTTGTGTATGAAACAACAGTAAGTGAGCTGGAAGAAAAACTTGCAGCCATTGCAGCAAAGCATGTGTGGGTACATACCAATTACCAGAAAGTGCTGCTGGTGCAATATGCAGGTACCAATGCACTTATACCTGCAACATTGAACAGTGATGCGGGCAAAACACATTTGCTTGAACTGGTGAACGGTTCGCTTCTTAATACCGTTACAGTAAAAGATATTGTGCTGCAGCAAAGCATGGTAAACCATTATGTGGTTGAAGCGGGTGTTGCTGCATTGCTGAATAAACGTTTTCCGAAAGGAGAGTGGTGGCATGTGCAATCGCTGCTGCTCACAAAGAGAGGTTCTGCAGAAGCTGTGATGCATGTTACGATCCGTTTCCAGGAAGTGCAGCTTACAGTAGAGCGTGGTGGCGGATGGTTATTGCTGCAATCGTACATGTATCAAACGCCTGAAGATGTGTTGTATCATATTCTTCATGTAATGGAGCAACTGGAGTTGAGTCAGGAAGAAACAACTGTTTACCTGCAGGGGCTTATTGACCGCAACTCTGTTTTATATGATGTGTTGTACAGTTATGTTCTCAATCTTCAGCTGAAAGAAGAATTACAATACAGTTTTCCTGCAAGCGATGCAGTGCCTGTGTATTTATCAGCTTCACTCGACCAGGTTTTAGTATGCGTATCATAAGTGGAAAATTTGGCGGACGAACATTTCAGCCCCCGGCTAAAATGCCTTATACAAGACCAACTACTGATCTTGCAAAAGGTGGTTTGTTCAACATCATTGAAAATAATCTCGATATTGAAGAGTTGAAAACACTTGATCTGTTTGGTGGCACGGGCAGCATTACATACGAACTGGCGAGCCGTGGAGCAACCGATCAAACCATTGTGGAAAAGGATACCAATATGAGTGCTTTTATCCAGCAAACTGCAGCCAAGCTGGGTATTCCGTTGAAGCTGGTAAAGATGGATGTGTTCAAATACATTGCACAGTGTAACGAAAAATTCGATTTCATTTTTGC
>NZ_CAMLGT010000264.1 GCF_946479605.1 uncultured Lacibacter sp. | reverse complement strand
GTGTGGGGCATGCCAGTAAACTGCTGATTGAAAACAAACTTTCTATTTCGCAGATATGTTACGAAAGTGGTTTTAACAACGTAACCAACTTTTATAAAACCTTTAAACGGTTTACGGGACAAACACCGTTGGCTTTTCAACAGGCGTACAATACTACTGCGGTTGAGTAGTACAGTTGATATTTAGTGATTTGCTCTGCTTTACGAAGATTGTATTTCGTCATCCCGACGAAGGAGGGATCTCTTAAAATGCAGACTGATTCAAACATGGCGAACATCTTTATTGTTTAGAGATGTCTCCTTCGTCGACATGACGGAAGCATCATTATTCCAGCACAACAACAAAACCACCTGCCGCAGGCATCGTAATTGTTTGCGGCTTCTTTGTATTTACTTGCTTTTCTGCAAACAGCTGACCGCCTTCTCCTTCTGTGATCAATGTTGCTTTCTTTTTTGAGAATGAAGAAAGATTGAGTTGAATAGTTTTTGCTGCCGCATCGCCATTGATACCGGCGATATACCATTTGTTGGCTGAACGTCTTGCAATCACCACATATTTACCGGGAAAACCATCAACGAATTTCACATCATCCCAGGTGTTGGGCAGGTTGCGTAAAAACTGCTGAATGTTTTCGGGAACCTGTTGCATGCCTTCCGGCGATTCTGCATAGTGTTGAATACCGGAAAGAAATAATACCGATGTAGCCAACTCAAATGCCGCCGTTGTTTTGCGTTGCACTTTTGTTTGCAGCTTATATAAATTCATCGGTGTAAAATCCATTGGATCGAATGCGTTGCGGGTAAAAGGTAACATTGCACAATGGTTAGCTTCTTTATCTTCATCCCACTGTCCAAACGTGATCATTTCAAAACCACGCACTGCTTCTGTTGTTACCAGGTGCGGATAAGTTCTCGCCCAACCCCTTGGTAATGTAGCACCATGGAAATTTACCAGCAGTTCATATTTCGCTGCGTCTTTTAAAATACTATGATAGTATTCCATTACCGATTGGCCATCGCCTGCAAAGAAATCGATCTTCACACCTTTAATGCCCATATCTTTCAAACGCTGAAATTCTTTTGCACGGCTTTCTGTGGTGAGGAGTAAATCCTTGGGTGTGTATTTCACCGTATTCCAATCGCCTGCAGAATTATACCACAACAGCAGACCAACATTTTTTGTCTTTGCATAGTCGGCCAGCTCTTTCATTTTTTCGTAGCCGATTTTTGTATCCCACGCAGCATCAACAAGACAGTATTGCCAGTTCATCTTCGCTGCAAAATCGATGTACTTGATCTGTTCATCATACACTATAAAATCATCTTTGGAATTGATCCAGCTCCACGATGCTTTACCGGGCAAAACAAAGGCTGTGTTTTTGATCACTGATGGTTTTGCCAGATCGGTTCCTGCTGTTGATTCGATGATGGTTGCTAAACTTCCGATAGTTATGATGCGCCAAGGCGAAACGTATGTTGATTGAAAGGTTGGCAACAATCCTTTACCGGTAATGATCTCACGTGGATCAGGATAGCCGATGCTGTACTCGCCATCAGGTGATTCCGCTTTTAATCGTGTAGCACAATCTGTTGTTTCCACTGATGCTTCGGTGATCAATGCCCACACCTCATTTGCACGGAACAAAGCGGGATAAACCCAACCTGCTGCCGATGGTGATTTTGTACCTACAGGAACATCCTGTACATAATGTTCTTCATAAGCAGGATTGGTTTGCTCCCATCCTGTTTTTGAAACCTGCATGGGTTGTAACCATGCTTTGGCAGTTAATGGAAAATGAAAACTTGTTAACTCGTTTGTGATGTTATCGGTAAAATTATTTCCTTCTTTGTATTGATAGCGGAACGCCACTGCATCGTTCGACACCTGGAAAATAATATCGAGTGCTTTGCCATTACTGTTCTTGAATTGAACGGTGCGTTTGTTGGCTTTATAGCCGGCTTGTTTTTTCTTGCCATGTAACAAACTGTAGGTATCATTTACCTGTTGTACCGGTGTTGCACCTAAGAGATTGTTGCCTTTTGAAAAATCAACAGTAGCTGTTTGAATACCCAGTGATGAAGTGCGTAATACTTCCGCTTCCTGGTAAAGCACACTGTACTTAATGGCTCCTTCTTTGTTTACTAAGACCTGCACTGTAATTTTTTTATCGGGACTTGTAATACCTACTTGTGCAGAAAGAGTAGTTTGAATTGAAACAAGAAGAAGTAAAGCAATCAAAACACGCATGAACGAAAGATTAAAAGGTTAAAGCAATGTTGTGCAATAGCACGAAAACACAAATTAACAGAAAGAATAGTAGCAGAAAAAAAATTAATACCCTAACGAATGTGTGTAATAGAAACGCTGATAACGCTGATGAATGCGGATGAATCAGTGTGTACCAGCTCAAATCCGTGTCATCCGTGATGCTATCCAATAATATACACGATCAAACTTCTGGCACCGTGTGCACCAATCACCAGCGATTGTTCAATGTCGGCTGTTTTGGATGGGCCTGCGAGAAAAACACCAAATCCTTCTTTGGCGCTTTCAATTTGTTTGTATGCATGATGCATGGTTGGTACGATATTCTTTCTTTCAATAACAATTACCAGGTGCTGACAAATAAACGGCAACAAACGATTCCCCATCTGGCTTTCGTATAACCAGATAGCGCCATTCTCTGCCACAGCAACTGTTCCCTGAAGGTAAGCCGTATCAACAGCAACAAGTTCATCAGCAGTAAGCGATGCAAGCGAATCACTCACTTCGCCTAATGCAGCAATTCTGTTCACGACAAAATCACCGTTGGCTTTTCTGCTTTCCAACTCCTGTTTAAGCGAAGAAAGATCCTGCAACTCTACTGTACCGCCACCAATACTTTGCAACACTGTTTTGTATTGTTGTACAAGATCGTTGTATTGAATCACTGCATTGAGATCAATAGAAGGAAGCTCTACCAACTCTGGTTTATTGGCTGTAATATTTTTCAGTATTGTTTCTCTTGCACTCATTGTTTCTTGTTTTGAAGATACCAGTCACGGAAACTTTGTTTCGGAGGTGCCGGCATTTCCCGTTGTTTGTACCAGGGGTTGAGTTTGTTGTTCACGATCCATGGAAAGAAACGCATCATGCCTCTGCCCATTTTTCCAGCGAAGCGATACAGTCCCGGTCGTGCCAACAGAAATGCCATTCCTTTCAATCCAACTTTCTTGGTTGTATCCACATAACCTTCTGCAACCAATACCTGTCGCCATTTCCACAACTGATCATGTATATCAATCTTCACCGGACAAACATTGCTGCAGCTGCCGCAGAGTGTGGATGCAAACGGCAAATCAGCATTTGCACGCATATCAATATTCGGATTGAGAATAGAACCAATCGGCCCCGCAACAGCAGTATGATAACTATGTCCGCCGCTTCTTCTGTACACCGGACAAGTATTGAAACATGCAGCACAACGGATGCACTTCAACGAATTTCTGAAATCTGCACGGCCCAACTGTCTGCTACGTCCGTTATCAACAATCACAATATGCATCTCCTGCCCTTCTCTTGGCTTGTGAAAATGACTGGAGTAAGTGGTAATCGGTTGACCGGTTGCGCTGCGTGCCAGCAAACGCAAAAACACAGAAAGATGTTCTGCTTTCGGAATCATCTTTTCAAAACCCATACAGGCAATATGAATTTTTGCAGCATGTGCACCCATATCGGCATTGCCTTCGTTGGTACAAACCACAAAGCCACCTGTTTCGGCAACAGCAAAGTTCACACCGGTAATGGCGAGTTCTGATTCAATAAATTTCTCCCGCAGGTGCTGCCTTGCAGCTTCGGTTAAGTATTGCGGATCGTTGTTTCCTTTTTCGGTGTTGAGATGTTCGTGAAACGTATCACTTACATCCTGCTTCTTTAAATGAATGGCAGGTAATACAATATGGCTCGGCGGTTCATTCCTGAACTGTACAATGCGTTCGCCTAAGTCTGTATCAACTGTTTCAATGCCTTTTGTGTGTAGGAATTCATTCAAGCCACATTCTTCCGTAAGCATACTCTTGCTCTTCACAATTTTTTTGATCTTGTGATGCGCAATGATGTCGTAAATGATTTTATTGTGCTCTTCAGCATCTGCAGCCCAGTGTACAATCACACCATTATCCTGCGCTTTGCTTTCAAATTCTTTTAAATAATTATCAAGATTGGAAAGTGTATGATTTTTTATTTGCGAAGCCCATTCACGCAACTGCTCCCATTCGGGCAAACCGTGTGCGGCTTTATCTCTTTTCTGGCGAACAAACCAAAGCGTTTCATCGTGCCAGTTGGTACGTGGCTCATCGTTAATGAACTGTGCAGCAGCTTCGGCATGTTTTAATGTACTGTTATGGCTCATGCGTTGCTGTTTAAAATTTCTGCAATATGAATGGTCTTCACCTTGCTGCCGTTGCGTTTTAAAATCCCTTCTAAATGCATGAGGCAACTGGTATCGCCACCGGTAATGTATTGTACATCGTTATTGGCATGATCGGCAATGCGATCCTTCCCCATCTTCACACTCACTGCTTCTTCAAACACACAAAACGTACCGCCAAAGCCACAACATTCATCGCTGCGTGTGGGCATTGCAAGTTCCAAACCATTTACCATCTTCAATAATTGCTGCGGTTTAGAAAAAGCAGGTAAATTTCGTTCGCTCATGGATGATAAATGCAATCCACGCTGACCATGACAGCTGTTGTGCAACCCCACTTTATACGGGAAAGATGCGTTGAGCTTTTCTACTTTCAATACATCCACCAAAAACTCGGTGAGTTCGTACACATGTTTGCGGATATGCTCTGCTTCGCCGGGATGTTGTTCATCGTGCAGGTGTTCTTTTAAATGCAATACACAACTGCCCGACGGCCCAACGATATAATCGAAGCCACGAAAATTCGAAACAAAATTTTTATCGCATGATTTGCTGAGTGAAGCGAAACCACTGTTGGCCATCGGCTGGCCGCAACAGGTTTGATTGAGGGGGAAACCTACGTT
>NZ_CAMLGT010000263.1 GCF_946479605.1 uncultured Lacibacter sp. | reverse complement strand
GCGTATGCCGTCAATATCAATGAAGAGTTTCCGCAGATCAATTTCTGAAACAGGTCTTGTGGGAAGTATTTCTTTTGCTGAATAAAACTGCGATTTAAAATTGGCATCGTTGTTTTCAGCCGTTGACAAAATATCTTTCAATGGAAAAGCAGTGCGGTAGCCAAGATCGGTAATGGCATAGGAAAGCAATTCCATGATGGTGATACCGGGATCATGTGTATTGTAATCCGTCCACAGATCAGAAGAATAGCGTTCGATCCATTTCATCCCTTCTGCACGCAGAAAGGCATAATCCATGGAAGGTGATGCTGGCTTTTGTTTTGTTATGGTAACGGCATTCTTCATACACAAACTTCTGTTTCCTGGTAAGCGGTGATCAAATGTTGGTTATGCGAAACAAGAATAGCAGCAGGGTTGTTGATCTTTATTTCATCGGTATCCGCACCCTGTACCCCGTTAACAATATGATACATGTTGAACTCCGTTACAAAATCAACATAACTCAGTTCTTCAATAAAATTGAGCAAGACACTTTTGCGGATATGTCCGCCAAAAACAATATCAGCATCCGATGAATAAGCCCAGGGTGTGAGATAACGGATAAGATCGTAATTCAACAGGTCGGCATAAAATCCAAAATCGCCTTCAGTTGTGAATCGTATTTTGAACTGCAACTTCACTTGCTCGTAAACAGGATTTTTCACTTGCGGTGTTACAAAAAAAGAACAAAGCTCTTTCAAGTGATCTTCTATTCTTGTGATGAGATCGAGACTTACTTTTGGTTCAAGCTGACTGAATTGATTTTTATTCCTTACATCAGGCACCACTACCAATGTTACATGTCCCGGCTTTACAAAATCACATGCACAATCGGCAGGCAGCACACTATGGTTCAAACATTTTATTTTATATACTTCCGGAAATTCCTGCAATACAAGATGTTCATAATCCCACAGGTCAACCGCACGTTGTTTATGCCGCAAACGTTCACTTACTCTTAAATAGAGATCATCTTTCGATTCCACTGCTTTCCCACCGAACGATGCATAAGGCTGATTGAGTTTTTTTACTTCAGCAACTTTGTTCACCAACTTACTGATAGTACCTGAAGGAGATTCATGCAATGCATTACTATTTTCATCCGCTTTAAATGTTGCAGTGACTGCCTGAGGAATTACATCATTGAATAAACAAACTGCATCCACATCTTTTTCTACAACAGCACAAAGCCAGATCTTGCCCACATCAAGCAAACTGTTATCCGTTGTCGCTTCTGCCGGTATTACCAAACGAATGATACCACTACATAACAAATGATTGGTTTCGTCTTTCAATATTTCTGTTTGTTTGAGTTTGCGCCATTCGTTATTGCTTAAAGCAAACCATTGAATGTCCACTGCTTCTTTTTCCGGATTGGCTGTGCCATCAGCCAATTGTAAGAGAAAAGAAACCGATTGACCAGGCAGAGCACCGGTTAGTGAAAGCAAAAAGCTTCCTTCGTTTGTATAAGAAGGAAAAAGATAAATGCTTTTATTGAACGGAACAGTTGGACCGAATAGTCTTGCTGTCTCCGATTTTAAATAACCATGCTGTTCTGCCTGGCCAAACACCCCGAGGTGAAATAGTTGAATTTCTTTCCGGTTAAAATCACCAAAGCTTTCTGATGATGGAATAATTTCAGCGGATGATGCAGTATAATTAAACCGTATGCTTTTGATCGTTGGCGTATATGGTTCCTTGGGTAAACTTCCCACTTCTTTTTTTCCGGAACCGCTCATGGCAGCAGCCAGCACCTGCGGATAAATGCTATGCAAAAAATCTTTTTGTAATTCAAATCGTATAAATCCTTTCTCGGGTGAAACAGGAAGAATTGTTTTTTTAGCAACAGCACTCACCAGGTTAAAGTTGTATCCAAAGAAACCTGCGATATACAAATTAGGGTTTGATACCAATGACTGATAAGAGTTGTATGTAGAAATAAAATAAGTATTGAGCCAGGGATAAAATGAAAACAACCCAGGCGAACTTGCTGTGTTAGGCCATGTAACTGTCGACTCTGCATTACTTACATCAAACAAATTGGTCTCACCGTTTTTAGTGGTACTGCTTTTGACAAAATAGTCGGCTTTGAAATATTCGTTCTTATCAACAGGGTTTGATGGATAATTACTGTAATGAGTGCTCAGTTTTTCAGGTGGCGCCAACCATGTTACATCAAATGAAAAACTGGCTAAGTTTTTATGCAGCACTTCTTCATACCCAACATAAAAGGAAGAACCTTTTTTGGGCAGCGATCCAAACGGCTGAAAAGGTTTCTTTGCATCAACCACACCCTGATCATTTTCCAATCGCAAACCTGCAACGCCAGTCACTTTTACATCGATCTTTATTTTGCTGACTATAGCAGATTTTAGTGCGCCAAATAAATTACCGGCATTGGTTGTATCAGCTTTTAACTGCATTACCGGCCAAACAGTATTGAACGATTGACCATGCAACAACGCATCATACCTTGTCACTTCCTCATCTTCTGCTCCCAGAATATGTTTAATTGTGATAGACTGATTACCGTTACTGAAATTGTTAACGGGGGTTACTGTTGCTTCAAATGGGCCCATCCAGTTTTTCTTGCCCGTGTAAAACACTTCCAGCTTTTCACCTGTGATGCTGCTGATAGTTTGAAGTGATTGTGCAAGTCCGCTCAACTGAATGGAGATGGTTATTTCTCTTGTTCCTTCTTTCAGCAATAACAATGGTGATGCTAATGCAAAACCAATTTTGGTGGATGAAAGATGATTGCCACCAAATGCTTTCCACCAGGGTTTTGTGGGGTCAGGTTTTGCACCAAGTCCATCAGGTGAATTGGCAACACTTGCAAAACGCACCACATCATTTGCAGCAGGGTTCAAATAAATTGTTCGTCTGTCGGCAATTGCTGCTGTATTAATGAGTGTATCATCATCGGCACTATACTGAAGTGGCAATTTTGTTGCTGCATCTTTGCCTGCATCAAACAAGGTATTCTTTGCAGAAAAAAATTCAGAAGCGCCTTTCGCTAATTCATACACCACGTGCACTTTATCAGGCTCCGCTTTCAGTTGATGCAGATCAAGTACATGCTCATAATAAAAATCAAGATGCTGCTGAGTTAAACTGTTGAGTTGGTTTTGTGCAAAGCCAAACAGTTTTACAAACACGAGGTACAATGCAAACTGCGGATGAAAATCACTGCGGCTGTCAATGCTCTTTTTCAACTCTGCAAGATTCAACCCTTGCTGAAAAAAATGTTTCCAGTTACCATCAATCGTTAACTGCTCATTGAAAAAATTCACCTGCTCAGCAAAATCAATGGCAAACTGCACAAGGTCTTCCATGCTTCGCTCATCAATATTGATGTAGTTCTTATTCAACAAAACAGTTGCTCTTCGTTTTAACCTGCTTGTTCCATCCCGCAGCAATAATTGTTCGTATGGTTTACCCGTGATCATTCGCCTGTTGTTTTTAATTCAGTTGCTTCTGCTTTATAAAATGGGAACACATAATTATATCGGCTGTTGGTTGTCCGCACCTTGTAATGAATATCGATAAGTATCCTTCCTTCCAATTCTCCTTCATCATCAATTTCCAGTTTCTCCACTTCAATGCGTGGTTCATAAATAAGCAATGCCGTACGTACTTTATCAGCCATCACTGTTTTTAATGTAGTGGTTACCGGATCAAACACAAACTCATTCATATCACAACCATACTTTGGTTGCATGATGCGTTCGCCGGTAATGGTTGATAACAGGATGTGAAGACTTTGATTGATATCTTCTACAGCTGCCACCATGTTCACCAGTCCGGCTGTTTTATTGAACGATGGAGGAAAGCTCCACCCCTTACCTAAAAAATCATCTTTTACTTCCATGATTAACCTCCTATAATAACTGTTGGGCAACCGATAACTATTGTTCCGCCATGTGCTGTTGTATCGCCCATACGAGCAGCAGGCATTCCACCGATCATAACTGTTGCCGATCCTTTAATAATTGTATCAGGTGGTCCTGTACAAACCAGCATATCACCAACACGTGCAGCAGGTACGCCACCAATCAAAACTGTCGGACAACCTGGTGGCATTACTGGCCCGCCCACGTGCGGCACTGTTCCGTTTACCATTGGACATACATGCATATCGCCCACTCTTGCTGCCATTGACATACTGCTTAATTTATTTGTACAACCGATCCTTTTACTGTTGTTGAGCCGCTTGATGATACTTCCATGGTGCCGCTTGCATTCAGTTTACCACTTGCACTTGCTGTCAATTCTGCATTTACTGCTTCCATTTTTAAATCAGTTCCGGCTTTGATGTTGATTGCTTTTGCTGCTTCAATCGTAATACCATCAGCATTCATTAAAAATTTATTTCCGTTTTCATCTGCTATCTGAATTTCACCTGCATCTTCATCCACAATAATTTTTTTACCGGCAGGTGTTTCTGTGGTGAACGATTTCTTGTCATCATTCCACACCCATTTCATTTCACTGCGTGTCTGCAAACCTTTTTCATGGTTATCATTGTTCTGCTGCAATGGCGCCGCTTTGTTTGAACTGTGCAAACCGCCGAGTATAACAGGATAGTTGGGATCTTCATTCAGAAAACCAACCAAGACTTCATCACCAACTTCAGGGCGAAAGAAAAATCCACGGTTGTTTCCTGCATCGGGCATCATCATGCGTGCCCACATCCCTTCATCCTGCATGCTGATGGATGGAAGTTTTACTTTCACCCGAAACTCATTCAACGGATCTTCTAAATCGGTAACAATACCAGTATGCAATCCTTTAATGGCAGGGCCGTATGCCGCTGCGGGAAATGCACTGATGGGTAATGTTGTTGCATAAGCATTGGCCTCTAATCCAAACTGCGCAGTGGTAACCCAGCTTCCATCAAACAACTCATGACGGATACCACTGATGAATGCATTGCTGCTGAAACGATCGCCCACTCCTGCAATAGCGATCATTTGTCCGGGCTTTACATCC
>NZ_CAMLGT010000262.1 GCF_946479605.1 uncultured Lacibacter sp. | reverse complement strand
GCAAAACATTGCAAGCGCAGCGAACAATCCAAATCCGTTTTCATCCCTTCCATCTGCGTCATCAGTGACTCTATTTCTTCATTACAAGCGTAGCGTACTATTGACAAAGCGTGAACAACTATCGGCTAAAGGCCAATCACTATCGGCTACTTTTATCTTACTTTCGCAGCTGTTTATGAGTGTGCACTGGCCCGAAATCTTATTCATTGCGTTTTGTACAATAACCGCTGTACAGCTGTTCTATTACCTGTATTTTTTTACCCGTTTGGCATTTTACAAAAAACCGAAGGTGGAAAGCTCTATGCAGCATGCCGTATCGGTGATTGTGTGTGCAAGGGATGAAGCCCAAAACCTGGCCGATAATTTACCCGAAGTATTGCAACAGGATTATAAAAGCACGTTTGAAGTGGTGGCGGTAAACGATAATTCGTACGACGACAGCAAGTATGTGCTGGAGTATTTATCAAAGCCCTTCCGCAACCTGCGCCCCATTGAACTGAAGCAGGAGGCAAGACTCATTTCCGGTAAAAAATTCCCGTTGTCAATTGGTATTAAAGAAGCAAAGTATGAGCTGCTGCTGCTAACCGATGCTGATTGCAAACCTGCAAGTGCCCGGTGGATTGAACTGATGCAGGGCGCATTTAACAACGGCAAAGAAATTGCACTGGGCTATGGTGCTTACAATAAAAAACCGGGGTTGCTCAATAAGCTCATCCGTTTCGAAACATTTTTATCGGCACTGCAGTATTTCTCTTATGCACTGGCCGGTATGCCTTACATGGGCGTGGGCCGCAATCTTGCGTACCGCAAAGAATTGTTTTTCCGCAACAAAGGTTTTTCATCGCACAACCAGTTACCCGGTGGCGATGATGATCTCTTTATTAATAAAGTAGCCACAAAGAAAAACACCGCAGTAGTACTTGATGAGGAGGCTTTCACTTTATCGGAACCCAAAACAAAATGGAGCACCTGGCGCAGCCAGAAAACAAGACATTACACTACCAGCAAGCACTACAAATCATCGCACAAATTCCTGCTGGGTTTATTTGCGTTTTCGCATTTCCTGTTTTACCCGTTGCTGGCTGCTTCCATTATTTTCTTTAGCTGGTGGATGGCATTATCGGTATTTGGTTTAAGGTTTCTTATACAAGGAATCATTTACCATAAGAGCATGAGCAGGCTCAAGGAAAAAGACCTCTTCTGGCTTTATCCCCTTCTTGATATCTGGCAATGGTTTTATTATCTTTTATTTGCAAATACTTTATTTAAAAAACCACGTGCCAATTGGAAGTAGTACTGAAATATTTTGCTGATTTTACCCCGGCGCAGCTGCAGCAACTGCAGCAGCTGGAAGCTGTGTATAAAGAATGGAATGAAAAGATCAATGTGATCTCACGCAAAGACATTGATAGTTTATACGAAAAACATGTGTTGCATTCATTAGCTATTGCTGCAGTATTCAACTTTCAACCGGGTACACAGATCTGCGATCTTGGTACAGGCGGTGGTTTTCCCGGTATTCCGCTGGCTATCTTTTTTCCTGAAGTGCAGTTTCATTTAACTGACAGCATCAATAAAAAACTGAATGTGGTGCGTGAAGTGGCCGCAGCCATTGGTTTAAAGAATATCACCACACAACACACCCGTACAGAACAGATCGTTAACCGAAAGTTCGATTTTGTAGTGAGCCGTGCCGTGGCACCGTTAAAAGACCTGTGGAAATGGAGTGTGCCCATCCTTAAAGCAAAGGGGCAAGGCAAAGCGGCCACTGCTTTTGAAGAACCTTTTTATGGAGGTTTGATTTGTCTTAAAGGCGGCGACCTTACTGAAGAAGTGAGGGAGAGCGGACTTTCGCCCATTGTTTGGCAAATTGACGAATTGTTTACGGAAGATTTCTTTAAAGAAAAATTTGTGATGGCCGTAAAGCGCTGATACTGTGCTGATGTAGCATTTTCTGCCAATACCACTTATGTAAAAGTTGGTCTTATTACCACTTAGTGGTATTTCTCATGTTAACTTAATGAGCCAATTTTGCATTATGAATAAAATTTCCGTTTGTATTGTTGAAGATGTTACTGACATCCGCCAGGCACTGGAGCAGATCATTGATCTGAGTGAGAATTGCAGTTTGGCTGGTTCATTTTCATCTGGTGAAGAAGCACTGGTAAAAATTCCTTTGATCAAACCAAATGTTGTGCTCATGGATATTGGCCTGGGTTCAACCAATGGCATTGACTTAGTAAAAGAATTAAAACCGCAACACCCAGAAATATTGTACATGATGTGTACCGTGTATGAAGAAGATGAAAAGATCTTTGATGCATTGCGTGCCGGTGCAAGTGGTTATATTCTCAAAAAGTCATCGCCTGCAAAACTGTTAGAAGCCATTGGCGAACTGGTTGATGGTGGTGCCCCTATGAGCAGCCAGATTGCATTGAAAGTGGTAACTGCATTTAAAGATATGCCCGTGCAGGAAGCATTGCCTGCTACCGCAGATAATGAGAACACAACTGTGTTAACACGCCGTGAAAAAATGATCCTTGAAAAACTGGCGCAGGGAAAAATTTACAAAGAGATTGGTAAGGAATTAGACATCAGCCCCGAAACAGTGCGCAAGCATGTGTATCATATTTATGAGAAGCTGCATGTAAACAACCGTGTGGAAGCGGTTAATAAATTCTACGGACGTTAATAACTACAAGAGAACTTATAAAAAAAGCTGTTCGTTTTGAACAGCTTTTTTGTTTGCCAATAAATAAGTTTTAAAGTTCTATAGTTTTAAGTTGTTGCCAATTGCATATTGACTATTGCCCATTCACCATTGACCACTCACTACTCACTTCTTCCCTACCACTTCAACTCCAGCTTATTATTTCTCCGGTCAATATCAGCCATGCGTTGTGAGGGATCAATTTCCACCACGGTTAGCTCACGCAGCGGTTTATCAAACTCAATGGTGTAAGTGGGATGCGTCCATTTCCATGCAGGATAAACCGTGCGTGGCATACTGTCCTCTGCTGGTTTTTCACCAAACATCAGGTAGGCAGGAATGTAATGCATTTGCTGTGTACCGTCTTTGAACGTAAGCACCACATCAATCGGCATCGGTATTTCTTTCAATCGTTTAATACTGATCTTTGACTTACCGCCTTCTTCCCACAAACTGTCAATTTTATAATCAATGGTTTTTGTTCCGTTTACCCAATATTCTTTGTACCAATCTAACTGTAAGCCACTCACTCTTTCAGCCACACGTAAAAAGTCGTTTACATCAGGATGTTTAAAGCGCCATTGTTTGTAATACTCTAATAAAATTTTATCACGCACAGCACCGCCGGTTATATAACCTAACTGTGCAATAAACACCGCTCCTTTTGAGTAAGATGCACTGCCATACGCATAGTTGGTATTAAAATGATCGGCATGTGTTGTGAGCGGTTCTTCCAGTCCGCTCTTGGCCAGATTAAAATAACTGGCGTAACTACCGGAATTATATTTCGGTAGTTTATCATCAGTATAAACTGTTCCGTTCTTCTTCGCAAGCTCCGTGTAATAATAGTTACTTACAAGACCTGTTGCATAATCAGTAAATCCTTCGTCCATCCATGCATACAAACTTTCATTGGTACCCATCAGCATCTGGTACCAGGTATGCATCCACTCATGAATAACGGTACCAATGCCGGGACCATTCAACAACGTACCCATTGGATATTCCATACCACCATCGCCACCTTGTATAAATGAATATTGCTTGTAAGGATATGCTCCGAAATTCTTTTCAATGAATGGTAATACAATAACAGCAGCATCGGCTACTTTTTCCCATGCCTGATCGTTAGCAGCATCATTTGCTTTGTAATTATACAATACATGAATGGTACGGCCACCACTTACCTGTCGTGTAAGATGTTTGTATTCTGCATCAGCTGCCCACATAAAATCATGCACATTGGGTGCAGTGAATTTCCAGGTAAGTTTATCGCCTGCAGGACGAACCACTTTCACTCCTTTTGTTTCGTAGCCATAACCAATTTGATTGGCATTGGTTAAATAACCGGTACCTCCAATAATGTATTTTTTATCGATGGTAATGTTTACATCAAAATCGCCCCACACGCCGTAAAACTCACGGGCAATGTATGGGTTGGGGTGCCAGCCGTCATTATCGTATTCGCAAAGTTTAGGATACCATTGGCTCATGGAGAATTGAACACCATTTGCTGCATCTCTTCCGCTGCGGCGTATCTGCAAGGGCACCTGCGCATCCCATTCCATTTCCAGCACTACTTTTTGTTTTGGTAAAATAGGTCTGCTGAGTTTTACTTCAAGAATGGTTTCATGTTCAATTAATTTTTGTGCAACGCCATTCAGCTTTAATGATTTTACTTTCTGGTAACCGATCTCACTTTCGTTGAGGTTTAAAATGCGGTCTCTTACACGTGCATCCCAATCGGGGCGACCATTACCGATCATTTTCTTACCCAACTCCCTGCTGCGTGCATCCATCATACTGTTTGGCTGAAATGCATTCCAGTACAGGTGATAGAAAATTTTATCCAATGTGTCGGGAGAATTATTCGTGTACTCCAGTTTTTGTTTACCGCTGTAACGGTTAGTGGCTACATCCATATCAATATCCATTACATTCTTTACACGCTGCTGCCAACGGTTGGGCTGTGCAAAGGTTGCAAACATGGCCAGGCAAGCAGCGATCGTCCAAACAGTTTTCTTCATGCTCAAAAAATTTGAGCCGTAAATATCCTGAAAAATCCTGTTTGGAAAAGCCTAAATGATGAGCGGAGGCTGTTTAGGCCGACTTTTCTTCCTTCATCAATTCCTTGCGGATACCATCCAGCAGATCGGTTTGCTGCAAATCATTTGCATTGCGGGCATAGCACTGCAATACCGCAAACTGCACGGCATTGATGATGGAGGCACCGGTGAGTTCATATTTGGCTGCCAGTTGCTGCAGATCAACGGTATCGCTCAATGAAAGACTATCGGGCAATGATTTTTGCCAGAGTACAAAGCGCTCATTGGAGTTGGGGATGGGGAAATGAATGACTGCATGAAACCGACGAACAAAAGCAT
>NZ_CAMLGT010000261.1 GCF_946479605.1 uncultured Lacibacter sp. | reverse complement strand
ACCATATCGTGAGCGCAGCGAACAATCCTCTGTGTCCTCTGTATCTCTGTGGTAAACCATATCGTGAGCGCAGCGAACAACCCCCTCCTAAACCACCTCCAGGTTCCCCTTCGCAAACTGCGCCGTCAGTTCATAACCCAGGCTTTCCAGCAAGACGTATGCCCGGTTATTGGTTACCTTGATCACGATCCCTTCCGTATCCATCATCAAACCCGATTTTACCCGCACACGCTGACCGTTTTCAATAGAAAGCGGGTTCGCAACCACCTCTTCATACTCATTCAGGAATTTACGGATCACATCAATCTCACTGTCCTTGATCACAGCAGGCTTCCCGTTCCAGTACAAAAAATTCACAACTCCATCTGTCAGGCGGATTCTCGGCTTTTCTTCCTCGCTCACCTGCACAAACACGTATGATTTAAACAAAGGCTCTTCAATCACTTTATACCGGTCGCTCCACTTACGGCGCACTTTCGTCATAGGACAATAGTAAGTCAGCCCCTTTTTGTCAAGCTGACCACATACTTTCTTCTCCCACCTCGGTTTGGTATAAACAGCATACCAGTTTTTCATTTCCTTCATAATCAAACAGGTGTTCACTGCCCTCAACGAACCACTTCAGAACGTAAAACGTAGAACATCAGAACAAAAAAAACCACAAACAAAAAACAAACCCCTCTAATTTACTGCAAAGCTTCGCCACCTCAGTCACATTCGTTAAAAAAAAGACTGAAGACGGTTTAAAAAGATCATCACTATATAAGACAAAAGGGCAAACAAGCCATTAAGGCTCATTCACCCTCCATCAAAAAATCTATATGCGCTGCCCAAACAGCAGTTTCTTCTTGGTTGTCGATTTCACGATACATAGCCTGGTGCTCCGGCACCGTTTCCATAGTTGCAAATATGTGTGCTGTAAAACATGACTCACTCTCCTGTCCATGCACAAATCCAACCTGTTACAGCGGAATAATTTCTCCTGTTCCTGATAAGTGTGCAAGTTAACGGTTGAAGAGCATTCTCCGAAAAAATAATATGAAACACTTAGTCACATCTTTCAACAGGAAAATCACACAACTTCCAATCACGATAGTACATAAACATTCATTCGATTTTTTAGATACCGGATTGATCCGTCATCCTGAGAAAAACGCCGTGCTCTCCGTGTACTTTGTGGGAAAGTATAGATTGCAGTTACATCTCCAAAATAACAAAACAAAAAAAGCCACTGCCCGCAGGCAATGGCTTTTCAGGATCTCCCCTGATACTTATTTCCGCTCTGCTAACTTTTCAAGCAACGCAACTTTTTCCCGCTCCGCTTGCAACAGGCGTTCATAAAGTTGTTTGTTTTCTTCTAATGCTTCAACCCATTTGTCAATGGGATTGAATGTCGGCTGTATTTGAAAAAGTTGCCCAGTTGCGTTATCATTAACTGTCGTTACAGTATTGCCAATAATATTTATTGCAGCCTCTTCATCAAAATTCTGGATAGCCTCCACCGGCACCTTCAAAGCATGGGCAACATCCTTCAGTACACCCGCTTCCAGCTTATCCTTCGCCTCCAGTAAAGAAATTTTCTTTTGATTCCAGTCATCACCCAAAGCTGCCGCCAGCGCCTCCTGTTTAATGCCCAGCATCTCACGAAAACGTTTCACATTGCGGCCTTCATGTATGTGTTTGGTAGCTCCTGTATCCATAAAACAAATATAAGCTGCTGCAATCACAAATGAAAGTCTCTTATGCACAGGCCCCCGGTATAAAATATCCTTTTAAGGGCATAACATATCCATAAACAGAATTGTATATCCGCCGTACGATGAACAGTTTTGTACAACAGAAAAAAAGAACCGGAACAAAAAACTGAAACCAGGAAAGCATCATAAAACAAAACAGCCATGAACCAACACCACCAAACCATCGATTCCTTTTTCGACACATTTGATCTTGCCGCAGCTGGCAAACTCTTACACAACGCAATCAAAACAGCTGATGCAAAAAAAACATGGAAAAAGATCCCTGCGGAAGCACTTTGCTTTATCGAACGGCTGACGGAGCTCACAGAAGCCGTATTTGAACTCATGCATCAACACGATTACAAAGAGGAAGTGCAGATACCAAAGGAGAATACAACAACCATCTTTACCCTCACACAATTTGAAACATATTGCGGCTGGCACACACAACGAACGGCTTGGGATTTCTTCCCACGCCACCTCAGCAAAAAGGAATTCCTTAACCCGTACAAAGCCTTGGAAAAATTTACCAATTACAAAACATTGCCCCAATGGAAGTACATCCTCAAAGAAATATGCACGTATGCACTCTCTCCCGAATCGATCAATGAACTGAACAACGGCGAAAGCCTGCTCTGTACAGCTCGTCAATTACACAAAATGTTGGAAGCAGCACATCTCATTGAAGTACGGCAATTAACCCCGCAACCCAAACCCCGCCGCAAATGGAAACCTCCGGTTGATCCTTCTTTGTAAATGCATGGTGCAGTACCTGTAGCATTATCTTTAGGACCGGACAACTGCCTTCATCCTTCGCTCATCCTTTGCTGTTGAAGGCAGGATACTCCCACGATACTAGGTAGATTAAGCGTATATAGAGCGTATCAGACGTAAAAATTCGACACAAATAACCTTTCCCAACAATTTAAACAAGGCAAATATCCTTTTCCCTATATTCATTCATAAATCATCCCTTGTGAACCAGCGCTTTTACTCCCTCGATGTCTTCCGTGGTGCCACTGTTGCCTTAATGATACTGGTAAATAATCCCGGCTCATGGGGCCACATCTACGCTCCGTTGGAGCATGCGCCCTGGCATGGCTGCACACCCACCGACCTGGTATTTCCTTTTTTCCTGTTTGCTGTTGGTAATGCCATGGCCTTTGTGATGCCCAAACTGGAACAGGCTGGCGAGGCGGTGTTCTGGAAAAAAGTGATCAAAAGGACACTGCTCATTTTTCTCATCGGCTTGCTGCTGCACTGGAGCCCCTTTGTAAAATGGAGCAACGATGCGCTGGTACTCAAACCACTCGACAACCTCCGCATCATGGGGGTATTGCAGCGGATTGCACTTTGCTACTTTTTTGCATCGGTCACAGTGTATTACCTGAAACAAAGAGGAGCGTTTGTAGTAGCTGCTGTACTCTTATTGTTTTACTGGATACTCTCCATGTTCGCTGGTGCACCCGGCGATCCTTACAGTTTAAACGGCTGGTTTGGTAACAACATCGACAAAGCCATTTTGGGAGAAGCACATTTATACAAAGGAGAAGGCATTCCCTTTGATCCCGAAGGATTGATGAGCACATTTGCAGCCATTGTGCAGGTGATCTTTGGTTACTTAGTTGGCGATTATATTCAGAAGAAGGGTAAAAATTTTGAAATGCTGAGTGCACTGTTTGTTACAGCAACCATACTCACTGTAAGCGGACTGGCCTGGGGCATGGTATTCCCCATCAACAAAAAAATATGGACAAGTTCTTACACACTCTACACAACAGGACTTGCCATTTACAGTATTGCAACAATGATCTGGTTCATCGAATTCAGACAGGCCAAAGGCTTTCTCCTGAAATTCTTTGATGTGTTTGGCAAAAACCCGCTGTTCATTTTTGTATTGAGCGGTTTCCTGCCAAGAGCACTGGGACTCATCCGTATTCCGAATGGTGTAAATGCAGAAGGTCTTCCAAAATACCTTACCCCCTTTGGCTGGTTCTATGAAAAAGTATGCAAACTCGTACCCGGCATTCCTGAAAATGGCTCACTCGTTTATGCCATTTGCATGATCATCATGTACTGGGCTATTTGTTATTGGTTAGATAAAAAGAAGATCTACATCAAAGTGTAATAAAAAAATTTACCAATAGCAATAAAACGGATAAACAAGAGATGATTGTGCGTATAGAATAGTCATACATCACAGTCACACTGTTAACGATCAATCAAACCGTTTCACAAAGGATGATCATGCAGGCACAACTGCTTTTCACCACAGTAGTACAACTGTTAAATCAGGGCTGCCGCCGAAACATGGGGGTAATATGTTTCGGCTGTCTTTTGGTTACTTTTGGACAAGCAAAAGTGACAAATAAACCGGCTTGCTGCGCAAGCCTCCAATTTGATCGTTTAAGGTAATAAGTGAGAAGTCGTAAGTAAACCAGCGCTGTATAAATTATAAAAACGTCACCAAAAAGTTGACGATAAAGTAAATCTATTTAAATACCGCTTCCGCCACCGCCACACTCTCCGGCTTCCCCACATCCACCAGCACATCACCACTATGATCATAACCAAGAATGGTATGTTCAGCAGCAAGATCTAAATACGGCTCTGTTAACGAAAACTTTCCGGTTTGTTTCACCAATGAAAAATAACGCTGCTCAAACACAACAACACAGCTGTATGCTTTTGCAACTAACTGTTGCTTTGCTGCTTCATCATACAAAAGTACCGGACCTTTTTCTTCACCGGTAGTAAGGTTGCGCCAACCACACAGTTTATCGTTTGCATCAAACAAAAAATTGCGTGCTGTTTTCCGGTTGCTCACTGCAAATGAAATAAGAGGTTTGTGTTGTGTATGATAAGCAAGCAAATGATGAAGATTAAGATTGGTAAGAATGTCAACATTAATGGTCACAAACGGCTCGTCATCTTCCAGCAAATGCTTTGCTTTCATTAAACCTCCACCCGTCTCCAACACTTCATCCCGCTCATCACTGATAATGATATTACTCCCCCATCCTTTGTTGGCTTCTACTGCTTCAATGATCTGGTCAGGAAAATGATGCACATTCACCACCACATCGGTTATACCATATTGCTGCAGGTATTCGATATTGCGTTGCAGCAAACTCTTTCCATTCACCAGTGCCAACGCCTTGGGATGATGTTCTGTCCACGGCTTAAAACGTGTACCCAATCCTGCTGCAAAAATCATTGCCTTCATATTCGTTGCTTGATCAATTTTATGATTGCTTTTCTTTATGAGTAACAGTAAGAACTTTCTTTAACAGACCCTCTGAACGCCAGGATGACTGCCAAACTAACAACCACTTCAACCTTCAGCACCCATAACTCACAACCCTTAACCCGTAACTTCTT
>NZ_CAMLGT010000260.1 GCF_946479605.1 uncultured Lacibacter sp. | reverse complement strand
GTACTGATACATGGACAAGACAATAGCTTTTTACCGCACAATAACAAACAATCCCGCAAATGCGGGGTTGTTTTATTTTATAACCAGATCACTTTTTCCGGTTGTTCAAGGGCATAACGCTTAATGATGTTTCGCACAAAATCATATTCAGGATATTCCTGCAATTGCTTGCGAAGTTCATCTTTTACCGTTGCGTCAAAATCCATTGGCACATACCCCATGCCGTAAAACCGGCCATCTTCCATTAAAATGCAACTGTCTTGGCCGTTAAAATAAGAACGTTCACGGATAGCAAAACTGGGCAGCTCTTTTCGTAACTGTGTAACTGCCAACTCAACTCTTTTGTTATAATCAGCTGGCAACTCCCCACCTGTGCACGCTCCTTTGCATTGTGGGTCATCGCAGGATTTATCTGTTGAACGATCGATAAAACAAAGCTTATTGCACAACGCAAATTCCTGGATCAGCCGCTTCAGCTCCAAAGTACCTTCATGCCTGCTGTAAAACTGGTAAATAGCCGGTACATTCTTATGTTTCCTGTCGATGCCTAACCGATAATACCCTCTTCCGTCTTCAAACAAATACAAACCGTATTGTGCTTCATAGCCTTTTATTGCCCGATTGTATTTGGGCCACAATCGTTTTATTTCAATTGTCTCCAAAACAGAAGCCATTAACTCTGTGCCACATTGCTGGTAGGAAATGCGATGAATGTTTCGCTGAAATTCCTGCCTTTGTTTACTTGGTTTATTGTTGGAAAAATGACTGGTTACACGTTTCTTCAGCTGTACAGCTTTGCCCACATACACCACTTTATCTTTTGCATCATGAAAGTAATACACGCCAGGTGTTAACGGCAGCTGATCAATATCTTCTTTGTTAAGATGCAAAGGCAGGTATTGCTCCTTCGATTGTTTACCAATCATCGTATGCAGATGATTGTTCACATCATTCTTACGCAACAATTCCAGCAACTGAACAGTTGCTTTTGCATCCCCTGCTGCACGATGGCGGTTGTACACCGGAATATCAAAATGCCGGCAAAGATTTCCTAAACTGTAAGAAGCAAGTTTCGGGAAGATTTTACGGGCATAGCGAACGGTGCAAAGTTTCCTGCAATTAAGATGATAACCCGCCTGTTGTAATTGGTGACTGACGAAAGAATAATCGAAGTTGACATTGTGTGCCACAAACACTTTGCCCTGGAAAAGCTCGTGTAACCTGGGTGCAATCTCTTCAAACGAAGGAGCAAGTTGCACCATATCGTCAGTAATACCCGTTAATGATTGCACAAACCGGGGAATATGCTGGTGCGGATTCACTAATGTTTCAAAGCTATCTACAATCTCCTGACCATCATAGATGTAAACGGCGATCTCTGTAATGCCGTTTGCTGAGGCATAGCCGCCTGTGGTCTCAATATCCGTTACTGCGTAAAGCATAAAATCGTAAAAACACGAACCGGCAATTTAAAATAAAAAGGTCATATTTTTTGCCAGCTGGGGATTCTAAAGTAAATTCGTAACAGATTTACCTCTACCACTCCTGTAAGAACTCAACAGTACGATTAGAATTCCGTATTTCCTGTGAAGTAATTTGTAACCTTCTAAACTTAAACGTTATGGCATCAAATTCATCACAAATGAGTGACACAATGAAAACTACAATTTTTGTTATTGTATTTTTCGCAGCGATTGCACTGATTACCTTATTAATGTTCGGTTAATCATTGCCTATGATAAGAACTTTACTTAATTGCTGTTCAAGAACAGCTTAGTACCTTATTCACTTTATTTTTAAAGCTCCTGGAACGGAGCTTTTTCATTTCTCACCCCCCTCTCAATCAAAGGATTCCTCCGTTCAATGCGCCTTGCTTTCCTTAACTTTGCACACCAAAAATTATAAACATCCTGCATGGAACTGAGTAAGAACTTTGAGCATAAGTCATCTGAAGAAAAATGGTACGGCTACTGGAACGAACAGAAGTATTTCAACAGTACTCCCGACGACCGTGAGCCATATACTGTGGTGATTCCACCTCCGAATGTTACCGGTGTACTGCACATGGGACATTGTCTGAACAATACCATCCAGGATGTGCTTGTGCGTCGTGCCCGCATGCAGGGCAAAAACGCCTGCTGGGTACCGGGTACCGACCATGCCTCCATTGCCACCGAGGCCAAAGTGGTGCAGATGCTCCGTGAAAAAGGCATCCAGAAAGCATCGCTCAGCAGAGATGAATTTTTGGGCTATGCATGGGAATGGAAAGAGAAATACGGCGGCATCATTCTGCAGCAGTTAAAGAAAATGGGCTGCAGTCTCGATTGGGACCGCACCAGCTTTACCATGGATCCTGATTATTACCAATCGGTGATCAACGTATTTGTTGACCTGTACAACAAAGGCTATCTCTACCGTGGTAAACGCATGATCAACTGGGATGTGAAGGCTAAAACAGCGTTGAGTGATGAAGAAGTGATCAGGAAAGAAACGCAGCAGAAACTATATCACCTCCGCTATAAAATTGATGGACTTGATGAGCATATCATTATTGCCACTGTTCGTCCCGAAACAATCATGGGCGATACAGCAATCTGTGTTCACCCAAAAGATGAACGTTATGCACACCTGCATGGCAAGTTTGCTTTTGTTCCATTGATCAACCGCCGCATCCCCATCATCACTGATGATTATGTAACGATGGATTTTGGAACCGGTGCTTTAAAAGTTACTCCGGCGCATGATATGAACGATTACCAGCTTGGCCAAAAGCACCACCTGGAAGTGGTTGATATTTTTAATGAAGATGGCACGCTCAATGAAGATGCACAGATATTGATTGGTGAAGATCGTTTTGAAGCAAGGAAGAAAATTATTCCGATGCTTGAAGAACAAGGTTTCCTCATCAAAACAGAAGATTATACAAGTGAAGTTGGTTACAGCGAACGTACTGATGCAGTTGTTGAACCACGTTTAAGTTTGCAATGGTGGGTTGATATGAAAAAGATTTCCGGCCCGGCATTGGATGTGGTGATGAATGATGACATTAAATTCTACCCTGCTAAATTCAAGAATCTCTATCGCCATTGGATGGAGAACATCAAGGATTGGTGCATCAGTCGCCAGTTATGGTGGGGACATCGTATTCCTGCATGGTATGATGCAGAGGGAAATTATGTTGTTGCTGTTTCACACGAAGAAGCGTTGAAGCAATACGAAACCAAGTTTGGCAAAACGATCAATCAACTTTCGCAGGACGAAGACTGCCTCGACACATGGTTCTCTTCCTGGCTTTGGCCGTTTGAAGTATTTAAAGGTTACAGCAATCCCGGCAATGCAGATGTGCAGTATTACTATCCAACCAATACACTCGTTACTGCGCCTGAAATCATTTTCTTCTGGGTAGCACGTATGATCATGGCCGGTATGGAATACCAGAAAGAAATTCCATTCAAAGAAGTGTATTTCACCGGTATTGTGCGTGATAAGCAAGGACGAAAAATGAGCAAGAGTTTGGGCAACTCACCCGACTTACTTGAACTGATCGATAAATATGGTGCTGATGCCTGCCGCTTTGGTATCCTCATTTCCTCACCTGCAGGTAATGATCTGTTGTGGGATGAAGGCAGTAATGAACAAGGCCGCAACTTCAATAACAAATTGTGGAATGCGTTGAAGCTGGTAAAGATGTGGGAAGGCCGTCAGGCCGCTCCAAGCAGCCAGACGGAGAGCAAATTTGCAGTTGATTGGTTTGGCAACAGGTTGAATGAAGCAAAAGCAGAGATTGATCAGTTATTCAAAGAATTCCGTTTGAGTGAAGCGTTGAAAACAATCTATTCACTTATCTGGGACGATTTCTGCAGCTGGTATTTAGAATGGGTGAAACCTGGTTTTGAACAGCCGATTGATGCAGCTGTGTATGAAAAAACAGTTGCTTATTTTGAAGAGCTGATGCAATTGCTGCATCCGTTTATGCCGTTTATTACAGAAGAAATCTATCATTCCTTGAAAGAACGCAAGGCAGGTGACGATATTACCATTAAACAATACGCAGAGCTGAAAACAGCTGATACAGCAGTATTAAAACTTGCTACACAGTTGAAAGAAGTGATCACTGCTTTGCGTGATGTGCGGGTGAAAAACCAGATCAAACCAAAAGAAATCATCAAACTTTCGATTGAAACAGCTGATGAAACTTCCTACAAACTGATCGCCTCTATCCTGCAAAAACAAGTGAATGCTGAAAGTATTCACTATGTTTCAGCATCTGTAGCAGGTACTATTTCAACTGTTGTACAAAAAGATAAGTTCTACATTGCAACCGAACAGGCCATTGATACATCTTCACAAAAAGAACAATTGCTCAAGGATCTTGATTACCTGAAAGGTTTTCTTGTTTCTGTTGAAAAGAAACTCGGCAATGAGCGCTTTGTACAAAATGCCAAACCTGAAGTGGTGGATGTTGAGCGCAAGAAAAAAGCCGATGCTGAAGCTAAAATAAAAGCAATAGAAGAAAGCCTTGCATCGTTATAACAAAAATCACGAATGCCCATGTTGCTGAAAAGATGTATCCGTTTATTTGCTGTTTTGCTTGTATTACTGTTAAGTGTACAAAGCAAAGCCCAGGATAAACCCAAGCCTACCCTGAAACCTCCCCCGCTTCAATCATTTTGGGGTAAAACAAAAGGCGGCGATCTTCCTCTTGAAATGGTGCTCGGTACAATTGACTCTGCTGTATGGGTAATTGATGACAAGAAAGTTCGGTACCATATCTCCCGTTTTTATGTTGTACACCGCAGCAAGGATAAATATGAAGATGAAAAGACCGGCGAAATAAAAACCCGTTTCAATTCCACAGCAACAAACGTAAAGAACAATGGCTACTTACCTGAGTTGTGGCAAAAGAACCTGTACGAGATCATTAAGAAAGACGATGAGATCATCATCACCGATATTATTGTGAAAGACAGGTTTGGTTATTATTATACTGCTCCGGAAATAAAGATCGTGGTAAAATAAATTCTGCTATGGATCATAAAGCTAAAGGTCATTGCTTTAAAGCAATGACCTTTAACTTTTAAAACAATTCAATTGGCAGGATCAATTCAAATTGATTGGCACTTCTGCCGGGTTGTAAAACATCGGCTGTGA
>NZ_CAMLGT010000259.1 GCF_946479605.1 uncultured Lacibacter sp. | reverse complement strand
GTTTTTACAATACCGTTGGCGTCAATACCAATTTCTTCATACAGTTGTTTTGGTGTGCCATGTTCTACCAATTCATCAGGAATACCCATGATCTTTACTTCGGCCTTGTAGTTGTGTGCAGCCATAAATTCTAATACTGCACTGCCAAAACCACCCACTACCGTTCCATCTTCAATGGTTACCACTTTATCAAATTTTGCAAACACTTCATGTAGTAATTCTTCATCGATAGGTTTGGCAAAACGCATATCATAGTGTGCAGGGTTAATGCCATTGTTCTTTAATTCACGAATGGCGCTTGCTGCAAAGTTACCGGGATGGCCAAACGAAAGAATCGCAATGCCTTCACCATCTTTTAACTTACGTCCCTTACCGATCTTCATTTCTTTCATCTCAGTTCTCCATTCGGGCATTACACCTTCTCCACGTGGATAGCGAATAGAAATGGGTAATGTGTGCGAATCGAGTTGAGCAGTATACATCATATCACGCAACTCAGCTTCATTCATAGGTGCAGCCACAATCATGTTGGGCACACAACGCATATAAGCTACATCGTAACAGCCATGGTGTGTTGGGCCATCTTCACCCACCAAGCCTGCACGGTCTAAACAAAAGATCACCGGCAGTTTTTGAATGGCCACATCATGCACCACCATATCATAAGCACGCTGCATAAATGATGAATAGATGTTGCAGAATACTTTCATGCCTTGCGTAGCCATACCTGCACTGAGCGTAACGGCATGCTGTTCGCAAATACCCACGTCAAACGCACGGTGGGGCATTTGCTCCATCATGAATTTGAGTGAAGAACCACTTGGCATTGCCGGCGTAACACCCACGATCTTTTCATTCTTCTCTGCCAGTTCAATGATGGTATGTCCAAATACATCCTGGTATTTAGGAGGCTGAGGGGTATCGAATCTTTTTTTATGGATCTCACCGGTTACTTTATCAAACAAACCCGGTGCATGCCATTTGGTTTGATCTTTTTCTGCCAGCTCGTAACCTTTACCTTTCACAGTAACAATGTGTAGCAGTTTAGGTCCGGGAATATTCTTGAGATCTTTTAATGTATCAACCAGCTTGGTAATGTTGTGTCCATCAATGGGACCGAAATAACGCAGCTTCAACGCTTCAAACAAGTTGCTGTTCTTGTTTACAAAACCTTTGATACTGTGTTCCAGCTTGCTCGCCATTTCACGGCTAAAGGTTTTGCCAACGGGCAGCTTGCCCAACGCATTCCACACTTCATCCTTGATTTTATTATAAGTGGGCGAAGTGGTAATATCAGTTAAGTATTCTTTTAATGCACCAACATTGGGGTCGATGCTCATGCAGTTGTCGTTAAGGATGATCAGCACATCGCTGTCAGCAACACCTGCATGGTTCATGGCCTCAAAAGCCAAACCAGCCGTCATGGCACCATCACCAATCACTGCAATTGATTTGCGGTTTTCACCTTTCATTTTTGCCGCCATGGCCATACCCAATGCAGCAGAAATTGAAGTAGAGGAGTGACCTACACCAAATGTATCGTATTCACTTTCGCTGCGTTTGGGGAAACCGCTGATGCCGTTGTACTTACGGTTGGTGTGGAAATTATCACGACGGCCGGTAAGAATTTTATGACCGTAAGCCTGGTGGCCCACATCCCATACCAGCTGATCGTAAGGTGTATTATAAACATAATGAAGAGCTGTTGATAATTCCACCACGCCAAGACTTGCACCAAAGTGGCCGCCGTGCACACTCACGACATCTATAATATACTGGCGCAACTCATCACAAACCTGGGGTAATTGATCCATCGGTAATTTTTTCAAATCGGCCGGGGAATCAATTTTGCTTAGCAGGGAACCGGGTTTTATTTCCATATTTTCCAGAATAATTGTGTAAAGGTAAAAAACTTACAGTCAATCGTACAAGATTGATTTGTGTAACAACAGTACCGGAAAAAGGTTGAAAGAAGCGGTAAAACAGGTATGATTCTGCACCATTTACCCAAATTATTTGCCCTTTGTACCTTTAGCGGAACGAAACCGGATGCTGAACGGTTAGATTTGTAAATACTATGCGTAAAGGAATCAGTAAAATGGGAGCTTATTGGTGGTGCCAGGTGGCGGGCTGGGGCGGCAACATGCTCATGAACTTTTTCTTTGCTTGGACCTATAACAGAGACATTAATGCACCCTTTGTTCTCCGCTCACTGCTCATTGCTGTGCTTGGATTGATCATCACTCATTTTATGCGGTGGGTTATCATACAACTTAACCTGCTGCAAAAAACATTTGAACGACAGGTGGTTTACTTCCTGGTACTTACGTTAACCTTTTCGATGCTGTACCCGTTCATTTCGCTTTCTTTATTTAATATTCTTGATCTTTTTACGCCGGAACAACGGGTGTATAGTTTTACCCGTTTGCTGGTTGGTTCTGCCATCAATGCATTTGTAACTTTACTGGTTTGGAACCTCATCTATTTTATCTACCACTATGTTGAAACTTTCCGTAAACAACAGCTTGATGCGTTAAAGATGCAGAGTGTGGTAAAAGAACTTGAACTGAAAACGATCAAGGCGCATATCAATCCGCATTTTATTTTTAACTCACTCAATGGTATCCGTGCATTGGTTGATGAAAATCCGGCACGTGCAAGAACAGCTATTACAGAGTTGAGTAATATTCTCCGCAGCAGTATGCAGGCCGAGAAAATGGAAACAGTGCCCTTTGAAAAAGAATTAGGGATTGTAAAAGATTACCTGGCACTGGAGCAAATGCGTTTTGAAGAAAGACTGAAAGTGAATTTTGATATTGATGAAGATACACTGGAGCAACCGGTACCACCCATGATGCTGCAAACATTGGTGGAGAATGCCATCAAACACGGCATCAGTAAAAATATTGATGGTGGCGAAATAAAGATCAGTTCAAAGTTTGTGAAAGATCATCACGAACTGGTGATACGCAACACAGGAAGGTTGAATGGTAACTTCAATCCAGATGGGTTTGGTATTTCCAGCACCGAAAGCCGGTTAAAACTGATGTTTGGTGATGAGGCTAATTTTTCCATCAGCGATGTGAACGGAAATGAAGTGGAAGCAAGGGTAAGTATGCCCGCCGGGTTATAATTGAAAACAATAGATTAAATTGTACGAATAAAATAACGAGCCATGAACAAAAGAGCAATCATTATTGATGATGAACGTTTGGCCAGGAATGAACTCAAAAAATTACTGACAGACTTTCCCGATATTGAAGTGGTGGACGAAGCATCAAATGTAGATGAAGGGTTACAAAAAATTGAAGCATTGAATCCGGACCTGATCTTTCTTGATATACAGATGCCGGGCAAAACAGGCTTTGACCTGTTGAGCGAACTTGACCGCACACCGGAAGTGATCTTTACAACCGCTTATGATGAGTATGCATTGCGTGCCTTTGAAGTAAATGCACTGGACTACCTGTTAAAACCAATTGAACCGAAACGCCTGGCAGATGCATTGCATAAGCTGGAAGAAGATGATAAAGAAACAACAGTTGATGGTGAGCCGGTATCGGTCAACCGCAGTATGCTGAGCGAAAATGACCAGGTATTTGTGAAAGATGGTGAACGCTGCTGGTTTGTTAAGTTAAGTGATATCCGCTTGTTTGAAAGTGTGGGAAACTATGCCAAAGTATATTTTGGTCCCAACAAACCGCTTATCTTAAAATCATTGAACGCACTGGAAGAACGTTTGGATGAAAAAATGTTTTTCCGTGCAAACCGCAAGCACATAGTAAACCTGCGTATGATTGAAAAAGTAGAACCTTATTTCAATGGCGGATTACTTCTTGAAATTCATGGTGGTGATAAAATTGAAGTGAGCCGCAGACAGGCGGTGAAGTTTAAAGAAATGATGAGTTTATAAAAATCAAACTATTTATTGTAATACCTTATCGAATGAAAAAAATTACATCAACGTGGTTACTGTTATTTGTAACCACGTTTTTATTTGCACAAACGAGCACAGAACAGATCATTAATACAAAAGAAGTGGAGCGTATTGAGCGTGTGCTTGCGGCCGATGATATGAAAGGCCGCAGAGTATTCTCTCCCGAAATTGACAAAGCTGCTGATTTTATTGCATCGGAATTTAAAGCAGCTGGTTTGCAAACATGGAACAACAGCGGTGGTTACAGGCAGGAGTTCACCATTGTATCGCCAAGGTTCAAAGGGTTAACTGCTGTTATCGATGGACAGACAGAAGATGCAAAAAATATTGTGGTGGTTACTACGCAGCCATCCATCACTGTTGATGAAAAAGCAGGTTATGAAAAAGCAAAACTTGTAGCCGGAGCAAACCTGTTTGCAGAAGCACAGAAGTATATCCGCTCAGGAAAAAACTACCTTGTGCTGGTTGATACAAGCTACAGCAAAAACTTTGGCCGTCTTGCTTTACTCAAACGGGGGATGTTTGCCATGAGCAACAATGTAGTGTTTGTATTAACAACAAAAGATCCTGCAACGTACAAAATAGAAGCGCAGCATGATATAACAGAGCAGAAGCTGGCAAATGTTGTGGCTGTATTACCCGGTAAAAGCAAGAAAGACGAGTATGTGATCTTCTCCGGCCACTACGATCATATTGGAATTGGAAAGCCTGTTGATGGTGATTCTATTTTCAATGGTGCCAATGATGATGCTGCAGGTACAACAGCTGTTATCCTGCTGGCAAAATATTATAAAGCTCTTGCGAATAATGAACGTACCATCATCTTCGCTGCATTTACTGCAGAAGAGTCGGGTGGTTATGGTGCACAATATTTTTCACGCCAGTTCGATCCTGCAAAAGTGGCGGCCATGTTCAATATTGAAATGATTGGTACAGAAAGTAAGTGGGGTAAAAATTCTGCCTACATTACCGGTTATGAGAAAACAGATATGGGTGCTATTATGCAAAAGAATCTTGAAGGCACAGGTTTTACGTTTTATCCCGATCCTTACACCGACCAGAATTTATTCTATCGTTCCGATAATGCAACGCTTGCACGTTTAGGAGTACCAGCGCATACCATCTCTACATCAAAAATGGATAGCGAACCAAACTATCATAAAGTATCTGATGAAGTGGAAACACTTGACCTGGATAATATGACGATGATCATTAAAT
>NZ_CAMLGT010000258.1 GCF_946479605.1 uncultured Lacibacter sp. | reverse complement strand
CTCCTCACCCCCAACTTCTCAAACGTACTGTCCATATACGGAGCAGCAACTACATTCTTGTTGTTGCCAAACAGCTTCATCCATTGCTGATCGATGACAATTTTTGCACCTGCCTTTGCCAGTTGTTGTAATTTCTTTTGTACCGCAACACTCATCATTGGGTTGGGATTCATCAGCATCTTTCCCGGTATCACCAACACGCCATAGCTTGCACCGCCGGGCAACACCACTCTGCCATTTTTCACCTGCATCAGCATCAATGCATCCGGATTAAAGGAATCGTACGTATATCCATTCAACGGATCGATCCAGTCTTCGGGATCGGCCATGTTTGCCGAATGTGTTACACCATCCGGTATTTGTCGTAGTGGTTGATTTTTATTTTCTAAACGCTTCTTTTCTGCTTCTACTATTTCTTTTCCAAAAATGCCCGGCAGTGTGCTCACCAAGCGATCAGGCAACACCGAGCGACGGGGTACTTCTTCTCCTGTAAACACAGCCACATCCACAACAGGATCGCCCATTTGCAACAAGGCCTGGCAACGTGTTAAATAATCAATCCATGCTTTGCTTTGTTTGAACCATGTCTGATCACGTTGAAAATACAAACCAACACCATCCAGTGTTACACCGGGCTTACGATCAAGAAATGGATTGTGAGCAAACACATGCAGACTCATTTTATTAATACCCAACGCAAAATTCCTGTCGCCCACTACTTTCAGACTACCGGGATGTTCGCTCCAGTCCATTCGCACAGTTGTAAACGATTCGGCCTGTATAATTTTCTTGCCGTAAATATGTGCACCACTAATGGCATCACGCATATCATTCGGTTTATCATGCGTTGGACTATTCAACCAAAACTCACCCATCGGCAGATCTGCATGTTTGTAATGCATCAACCCATCACTCATCATTGTTGGCGCTATGGCTTCGGCACTCATCTTTGTGCCTAATGCATGTGCTTCTTTTTTCAAAGTAGTATAAAACACATCGTTCACCAACTCTGCAATGGTTGTACGTACATCATGCAACACTTTTTCAGACTTGTTTGCACTCTCCACTGGTATACCAGCCATCACTAAAAGATAAGGCATCAGATCGTAACCTCTTCTTTTTTTAAATTCATTTGCAAAGTTGGCACTCCAGTTCTGGCTGCCACATTCCCAACTATCAACATGAAATACTTTCAACACTTCTTTTGCGAGTGTGCCGTTTTGCTTAAACGCTTTTCCAAACCAGTTATCGAATTGCAGTTTTACTGCTGCTGTATTAAACTTATCGCACTCCAAACCTAAACCTGCTCCACCGGTATAATTCGTATGACCTGTTGATGTATGACCAATACGAACGATCACCCAATTCCCTGCAGGTGCTTTCCAGCTAAGGGTACCATCTGCATCCATTTTACCAGTGAGGTTAATGATTTTCTTTAATGGCACAGCTAATGCATCAGGCACTTCTTCTTTTGTTGTGGCAGCACTGATGCGCCACACCGAACCATTCTTTGATTCGTATTGATTGATTGCAGGTTCATCACTTAAATAGATGCCCATTACTTTTAATGACGGCTTCCATTTCGCTGCATCAAGATCTTCTGAACCTGCTTCTGTTCCTTCTTTTTCATACACAAAACGGAAGTATTGCGATGTTGTTTCAGGAATGGCATGTGTTACATCTTCATCTGCATCCTGCCAACCATGACGTGGCGCCTGTAATTGATAAACTTTTTTAAATGCTTCGCCATCATCACTTGTATAAATTGATAAACGATGAGCCTGGTAAGAGTTGCCACCTGTGCGAATTGATACAGATCTGCATGTAAATGGTTTCGGATATTTGTATTGGATCCAGCAAGTGCTGTCGCTTTTGAAACTTTGCTTGCCTTCATTACGAAACGAAAGAAAACTTGCTTTTGAACCATTGCTTGTACTTACTGATGGCACCAGCACTACCTCAGAAAATGCAGCACTGCTCACAGCAGGATAAGCATACACGGCAATGTCCTTATAATAGTTTTCTTTTCCTTCCGGTTGTGATAAGTTAATCTTCTCCGTTGAACCATTGGCAACATAGGTTTTCGTCCACACGAGTTTCTGCATACTCAGTTCCGGCGTAATCCACGGACCACCTGCCAATGCAAATCCATCACTCACGTGCATGCCTAACTGTAAACCTAAACGCTTGGCTTCCTGCATGGCGAACGTTACAAGCTTCCACCATTCGGGAGATAATTGCCGTGCAGTTGGTTGAAACGGAATTTTTGAAACAGTATCCTTGATGGGCATGAGGTAAGCACCTCCAATGCCAACTTCTTTCATCGCTTCCAGATCGGCAGTGATGCCTTCTTTAGAAACGGCAGCATGCATCCAATACCAGAATACCCAGGGTTTGGCAGATTGGGGTGGGTTGAGAAAGTTCTGTTCAATACTGCTCTGCTTCGTTTGCTGAGCAACAAGATGATGACTCAAGAAAAAAGCCACCATATACAGCAAACAATATGTACAAAATCTCTTCATATACGCAAGTCTTCCAGAGTTTTTATGCAACAAGCAATCTCCGTGTCTTTGTGTCTCTGTGTTTAACTCTAAAACTGCAATTTACTCTTTCCTTTGTCAACAGAAGTAGCCACAGCTATTCCCCGGTTATCTTTCTTATCAACGGCGCAATAGAAATGATACACCACACCCTTCCATTTTACCACGAAACTTTTGTGTGCATATTTGGCATCATACGGTTCGGATGATTTGATGAGATCCTCACCTTTCCAATCCGTCCAGTTCACAAGGTCGTAACTGCACGCAAACCGGTTAAAGGTTTCATTCTTTCTTGTTTCCCAGAAAGCACCAAAATAAAACATCACCCACACATCGTTGATTTTTTGCAGCACGGCATCGCCGGTAATACCCACACCATGTTCCATCACCGGATCGGCATGGTAACGTTTCCAGTTGACCATGTCATCACTCACGGCCATGCCGATGCGTTCGAACCAGCGCCACTTGGGTTTATTGCCGCTGCTGTCGCCATTGGCATTGTAGTACATGATGAACTCGCTGCCGAGTGTTTTGTCTTTATCACGAATAACAGTGCTCTTGTATAATTTCCTGTTTTCCCACCAACGCACATCTGTATCGGTAGAACTTAAAACGGGTTTTGACAACCGGTTCCACTCATGTGGTTTGATTGGATCATTGGTTGTGTTGGCAATACCGATTGCTAATGGGCCGGATTCATAACCACTATCCTTTACGCAGATATAAATCATCCAGTATTTGATCTGGTATTTTTCCAGCTTGTAATTACCGCCCCATTTTGTATTCTGCAAAGCGATGTAACCTGCTTTCTGGTTATTGTCCCAATCGGAGGTATCTGAGAAACTCATGAGTTTGCCGAGTGTTGTCCAATCCAACAAATCTTTACTTTTTGCGATCCATGTTTCATAACCACGCCCATCGAACTGGATGTAGGTCATATACCAGGAATTTCCTTTGCGGAAGACGGATGGACAATCAATTTTCTTTGTCTCATTTTCGGGTGTAACAACCAACCCGTATTTGAAAGGCGTTTTTACTTCTTCATATACTTTCTGCATTATTTCCTGCGGCACCTGTGAAGTAACCACAGAGGCGCAGAGTACACAGAGAAAAAACAACAAATACCTTGCATGTCTCTGCGTCTTTGTGTCTCTGTGGTTCACCTTACTATTTAATTTCTTTTGCTCTCTCACCGGCTGATTTCTTTTTTGCGTTGAACGGAACTAAATAAAAGCTGTATTGATAATTCTTTGGTTTGATCTGGTATTGCTCCAATGGTGCTGCCACTTCGCTCCAGCTATCGTTACCACCTACACCCATCTGTATGAGATCAATATTGAGTGTGATAAAGCCTGCTTCTTTCAGTTTATTCGTATGCTTTGCGTTCTGGATATTTTCTTCGGTATAAGGCCATGCACTCATGCTGAGTAAACTATCGGCCACTACCAGCAATCCATCTTTTGATGTTTTGTTGTGGAGATACATCCAACGTACATCAGTACGGTTACCATTTTCCTGCGGCACCACATACGGCTCCATAAAATCAAAAATATTCTGGTTGTAGATGCCCACATCTGCACCGTAACGACGATCGATATAATTTTCAAATGGTCCACGACCGAAGTATTCGATTTGATCATAGCTTCTGTTGATACCCATCTGAATACCAACTTTTGGAATATTCGGCAGACCGGGCTTTGAAACAGCATTCAATATAAAGTCTATTTTTACAACGCCTTCTTTATTTATCTGATAAATGATCCGTGCAAGAGCACTGTCTTTTGCAATTGAATAAAAGCTTGCAACAGTGAGATGGCCATATTGTTGAGAAAAAGTAATATGTTTCAATACAGGCTTATTCTCATACCATGCTTTCAATACACGATGTGTTTTAAATCCACGCCTGTCATTATCGGTTTGCGGTCTTGTGAAATGCGGTAATAAAGGCGCTGCGATCTGTTCCTTACCACTCAGCTTGTACGATTCCAATGCACCTGTTTTCTTATTGATGAAAATGGAATAATCAAACTGTTTTATTGTATATCCTTCTTCTGTTTCTGTATAGATAACCGGAGTAAAACGATTTGTTGTAGACGAAGCAGGCTTTAATACCAACTGATTACTTGCAATCTCAAAACCCGCAGGTGCCCATGCTTCGGCTTTTTGCAATACAAACTTCAACTCTACATGATATTCCGATGCTGCTTTTGCTTTCGGTAACCATTTTGACACAGGAAAATCCACTGTTGTTGCAGGCGCTACATCAATACCACCGATCTGCTGATTGGAAATAATCTTTCCATCTTCTTTCACAACAATATAAGCCGTATAAGCATTCACATTCTTCACTTCACTCCTGTTGACAATGCGGATGATGCCTTTTACAGAGTCAGCCCATTCAACATTTATAGGTTGAAAAATACGTTTGCATTCATACATCGCCTGCTTGGGTCGGCCATCGGCTGCAACAACTCCTTTAATGGTGAAGTTGTCGAAATAACGTTCACCATAATCACCACCGTATGCATAAAACTTTACACCTGCTGAATCGGTTTTCTCCAAGCCCTGGTCTTTAAACTCCCAGATACAACCACCGATCACTCTTGGCAAACTGCGCCACTGATCCCAAAAATCTTTTAAGTTACCGGCACTGTTGGCCATGGCATGTGCA
>NZ_CAMLGT010000257.1 GCF_946479605.1 uncultured Lacibacter sp. | reverse complement strand
GTTCGAATCCAGTCATCCCGACTGATGAGACTAAGTTTTTACTATCACATTACTGTTGAAAATTATGAATGATTAAAACTTGTGATACTACTTCATCACTCATTCTTTTCCAAACAACAATCCTTTGTACTTCTGGTACAGGAATGAAATAATCAGCAGGACAATGCCAATGGAACGAAAAACATGTTTTGCCGGGTTACGAAACGCCTTCTCCTTTAAACGCTAAACGGTTAGCTGCATTGGTCATTCAGGCACAACTTTTGACAAAATAGCTTGTTAAAAGCTTGTATTTCTATAAACGGCCGGTTACAGGTCGTATTTTCTCGTTATTTTTACTTTCATTGTTTATGTCAAATTTTATCCAATATATGTTTAGTAAAAAGAGTTTGCTGATCGTGCTTGTTCTCCTCCTTGGGGGCAGTATCTTTTTCGCCGTACAGTCATCCAGTACCCGCAAAGAACCCGGAAGCCGTTTTGAACGTATCCTTCAATTGATTGGTGAGTTCCTTGAAGAAGGACATTACAATCCCAAAAAGATTGATGATGCATTTTCAAAAGTGGTGTTTGCCAAGTTTCTGAAGGATCTTGATGGCGATAAAACGTATTTCATGAAAGCAGATATTGATGAGTTCAAAAAATACGAAACAAGAATTGATGACGAGATCCACGGTGCACGACTTGAATCGTTTTATGTGATCAATAACGCTTACAAGAAGCGGATGGAAGAAGTGGCATTGCTTTATAAAGAAATACTGCAGAAGCCTTTTGATTTTTCTGTTGATGAAAAATATGTAGATGATCCGGACAGACGTTCTTATGCTAAAAACGAAGCTGAACGGAAAGAGTTCTGGCGTTTAAAACTCAAGTATTATACACTAGACCGTTATGTTGATCTGGTTGAGCAGCAGGAGAAGAACAAAGGCAAGGAAGGGTATGTGGCAAAAACAAATGCCCAGCTGGAAAAAGAAGCACGAGAAAAAGTGCTGAAAACCTTTGACCGTATGTTCGACCGTTTCCGTAACCGTTTTAAAGATGAAGACCGTTTCAATTACCTGGTAAATGGTATTACTGAAACCATGGATCCACATACCAGCTATTTGCCGCCATTGGAGAAAATTGCGTTTGATGAGCAAATGAGCGCAGGTGAGTTCTTTGGTATTGGTGCATCGTTGCTGGAAGAAGAAGGTAATATCAAGATCACGACCATTGTTCCTGCCGGTGCAGCTGCAAAGTCGGGTGAAATACAGGTGGGTGATATTGTGTTGAAAGTAGCGCAGGGAAATGCAGAGCCGCAAGACCTTACCGGTTTTGAAGTGCCGGATGCAGTGCGTTTGATCCGTGGTAAAAAGGGAACAGAAGTACGTCTTACCATCAAAAAGCCAAGTGGAGCCATTAAAGTGGTTACGATGATTCGTGAAAAAATTGATTTGGAAGAGAACCGTGCAAAGAGTACGATCATTAAAGGGCCAGACAATCATAAAATCGGTTATATCTATTTACCTGCTTTCTATGCCGATTTCCAGGATGCTAACGGTAACCGGTGTGCGCAGGATGTGGCAAAAGAGATCGTAAAACTGAAAGCCGAATCAATTGACGGACTCATTATAGATCTTCGTACAAATGGTGGCGGATCGTTAATGGAAACTGTTGAAATGGTAGGGCTGTTCATTGAAGAAGGACCGGTGGTACAGGTGAAGAGCAGGGATGAGGCACCTACTATTCTCCGTGACCGTAATAAAAATGTATTGTGGAATGGTCCGCTTACCGTTATGGTGAACGAGTTCAGTGCATCTGCATCAGAAATTTTTGCCGGTGCACTTCAGGATTATCAGCGTGGTGTGATTGTAGGCAGTACATCTACATACGGAAAGGGTACTGTACAACGTAATATTGAACTTGATCGTGCAAGCTGGACAAGTAATAATCCTTCTGATCTTGGCAATATCAAATTAACACTGCAAAAGTTTTACCGTGTAACAGGCGCCAGCACACAATTAAAAGGTGTTGTGCCTGATGTTGTGTTGCCTGACCAATATGAATACCTCAAGCTTCGTGAAAAGGATGAGCCCAATGCTTTGTCATGGGATGAAATTAGCAGTGCACAATACAAAATATGGAAGTCGGATGTTGATTTCAATTACATTGTTCAACAGAGCAAACAGCGTGTGAGCCAAAGCCCTTCTTTTAAACTCATCCACGAAAAAAGTGATTGGTTAGGTAAGTATGATGACAAGCATTTTTCATTGAAAGTGGACAAGTTCCGCCAGGATAAGAAAACGCTTGGTACTACCATTCAAACAATCGATTCACTGATCAAACTTCAAACGCCGTTGGATGTGTATAGTCTTGATGTTGACCTAGCGGCCATCAAAGGCAATACCACGAAAGAAGAACGTAACAAGGTGTTTGTAAACAGGCTTAAAACCGATATTCACCTTGGCGAAACAGTGAATATTATGAACGATATGATCCGTCAGTATTTCATTGCTCAAAACAAACAGGCTGGCCGTTCCGAAGGAAAATAAAATAGGATCTTACTGTAATAAAGAAACCCCGGCTTAAAGCCGGGGTTCTTATTTTATAGTTGTTGAATGATGTCGATGGTTCGTTGCACCATGGCCTCACTCACATCAAGATGCAACACAAAACGTATCTGCTGTTTGCCCATGGTAAAGCAGAGGATGCCTTTTTCTTTTAACCTTGCTACCAGCTCGTTTGCATCCACATGATTTTTTACACGGAAGATGATGATGTTTGTTTCAACCGGTAACACCGTTTCAACCAACGGGCTTTTTATTAAAGCAGCTTCAATCAATTTCGCATGTTTATGATCTGTTGCCAAACGCTGTACCTGATGCTCCAGTGCATATAATCCAGCCGCAGCAATAATACCCGCCTGCCGCATACCACCGCCAAACACTTTGCGTATGCGTCGGGCCCTTTTGATCTTTTCAGCGGAACCCAGTAAAACACTTCCAACAGGTGCGCCTAAACCTTTGCTTAAGCAAATGGAGATAGAATCAAATAGTTGCCCGTAGTCGAGGGGCGATTGTTGTTTTTCGACCAGTGCATTAAAAAGGCGTGCGCCGTCGAGATGAAGAATCAGATTGTTTTCCGAGCAGACCTGCCTGATAGCGCTGATGTCAGCCAGTTCATAACAACAGCCTCCGCCACGGTTGCTGGTATTTTCCAGCACCACCAGTCTGGAGATGGCTTTGTGTACATCATCCCGGTTATTGATGGCTTCGGCCACTTGTTCAGCTTTTACCCGGCCACGATCGCCATGCAAGAGCTGAACAGAAGCAGCTGAGTTTACGGCGATGCCTCCACCTTCATACTGGTACACATGACTCAGCTCATCACAGATCACTTCATCACCAGGTTGGGTGTGCATTTTGATGGCAATCTGGTTGGTCATGGTGCCCGAAGGACAGAACAAACCTGCCTCCATGCCAAACATTTTTGCAGCTGTTTTTTCAAGGTTATTCACAGTTTCGTCTTCACTAAAAACATCATCACCAACAGGTGCTAACCACATAGCTTCCTTCATTGCCTTGGTGGGTTTGGTAACAGTGTCACTTCGTAAATCAATCCATTCCATATCAATTAATTAAAGAGTGCGCAAATTAGCCGTTTGTGTAAAATAATTGTCTGAAATTAGCCAATCAAAATGATTAAATGATTGGATATCAGTTGTAAGTTTCCGACACATGCGATTCAATGATGCCTACATCAGCTTCAATTATACACATAGGCTATGAAAAGCGACGATTGTTGATTACCTTTGCAAACGGTTACAGTGGATTCTTAACCTGATTTATACAACTCCCGGTCGATTTTCCCTGTCTTAGTAACGTATCAAATATTTAAGAGGAAATTTAATATGCGGCAGCTCAAAATTGCAACTCAGATTACCAACCGTGACTCACAAGCGGTTGAAAAGTATTTACAGGAAATCTCTAAAATTCCAATGATCACGCCGGAAGAGGAAACAACTCTTGCGCAGCGTATCAAAATGGGCGACCAGCGTGCTTTGGATAAACTGGTGCAATCGAACCTTCGTTTCGTGGTATCAGTAGCCAAGCAATACCAGCATCAGGGTTTATCGTTGAGTGATCTGATCAACGAGGGTAATCTTGGTTTGATCAAGGCTGCACAGCGTTTTGATGAAACCAAAGGGTTTAAATTCATTTCTTACGCAGTTTGGTGGATCCGTCAATCAATTCTGCAGGCGTTGGCTGAGCAAGGTCGTTTGGTGCGTTTGCCACAAAACAAGATCGGAACTTATAACAAGGCGAATAAGGCATACATGGCTTTTGAACAGGAACATGAGCGTGAACCTTCAACTGAAGAGTTGGCTGATATCCTGGAAATGAGCGAAACAGAGATCAACAATATCTTCCAGAGCAACACCCGTCATACTTCACTTGATGCACCTGTGCACGAAGCAGAAGATGTGGCAATGGGCGATCTTTTAGAAGGCAGCGATGATACCGATGAAGATGTGATGAAAGATTCATTGCGTAACGAGATCCGTCGTGTACTGAAATCTCTCAGCCCACGTGAAGCAGAGATCGTAAATGCATATTTTGGACTGGATGGCGAAAATGGTGTAACCATTGAGCAAATTGGACAGAAATACGATTTGACCAAAGAGCGTATCCGCCAGATCAAAGAAAGAGCGATCAAACGCCTCCAGAAAGCCCGCTACAGCAATGCACTGAAGAGTTATCTCGGCAACTAATTATAATGGGTATTAAGTATCAACCCCGACCTTCGTGTCGGGGTTATTTGTTTGGCTGAACATAATTCAGAAAAGCTTGTTTAGCAATTAGCAAAATCTTCATGTTTTCATTCATGATCTGCCTGTAATTTTGAACGATAACCGGTTATTATCAAACGCATGAAATACATCCAAGCCGTTTTACTTATCATTTTGTTGCTGGGCTGCGAAAAAAAGATCGATTTTGATCTGAAGGATTCAGTTGAACTCCTTACCGTTGATGCGTCAATTGAAAACGACCAGGATCCGGTGGTGATCTTAACAAAAAGTCTCAACTATTTTTCAAAGGTTTCTGCCGATGTGCTGAGCAATGCCTTGATCAAAGATGCAGAAGTATATATCTCAACCGGTACCGCAACTCATCAGTTAAAACGGTATGATGTTGTTATTCCCGGTTCCAGTTTCCCCTTCAGTTATTACAGCAGTGATCCTGCTTCGCCTTCAACCATTATTAAAGGGGAGTTGGGTAAGCAGTACCGTC
>NZ_CAMLGT010000256.1 GCF_946479605.1 uncultured Lacibacter sp. | reverse complement strand
GCTATCTCTACTACTCAAGGTTATATTGATGACAACTATTATGTTGATTTTGGTATCCGTAAAGAATTCAAGATCAAAAAGAATACAGCCTTTGTTTCACTGAACTGGAGCGATGTATTCAGTACACGTCGTAACAATGTATTCTCACAATCGCAATACTTTGATCAGTATAGCTGGAGAAGAAGAGATCCATCATTTGTGCGTCTTAACTTCAACTACCGTTTTGGTAAGTTCGATGCTTCTCTCTTCAAACGTAAAAACAACCGCACAGAAGGTGGTGGCGATGAGATGCAAATGCAATAGTTAAAAAAGCAGAGATATACGCTTATCCCCCCGCAGAAGCGGGGGGATTTTTTTGTAGGCTAAAGTAAAAAGCATGTCCATGTCGTTTTGTCCAGTAGTACAATCATAAAAACAACAATATGCAAATAACCAACCCCTCACTGCGTGTAATTGTAACAGGTGCCACCGGCATGGTGGGCGAAGGTGTACTTCATGAATGCCTGCAAAACAATGCTGTAAAAGAAGTGCTGGTAATGGGCCGGAAAAGTTGCGGTGTTACACATCCTAAACTGAAAGAATTACTTCATACTGATTTTCACAACATAACCCCGGTTGCTGAACAGTTACGGGAGTATGATGCCTGTTTCTTTTGTGCAGGTGTATCATCAGCAGGTAAAAAAGAACAGGAATTTTATCATCTTACCTATACACTCACCATGCATGTAGCTACTGTGTTGTCGAAACAAAATCCAGGCATGACGTTTTGTTATGTATCAGGTGCAGGAACCGACAGCAGTGAAAAGGGCGGGATGATGTGGGCACGTGTAAAAGGAAAAACAGAAAATGATTTAACCAGGCTGCCATTTGCTCAAGTGTACAATTTCAGACCTGCGTTTATTATCGCAGGCAAAGACATGAAAAACACATTGTCTTACTACAAATATTTTTCATGGATGGTGCCGGTTATAAAAACACTTGCTCCGAATATGATTATACGCCTGAGTGACATCGGCCTGGCAATGATCAACGCTGTTACAAAAGGTTACAAAAAATCAATACTGGAAGTGAAAGATATTAAGGAACTTGCTGCACAATAAATACATGTAATGAAAAAGCTTCCTCTTATTTTACTCTTTATTGTCAGCACTTCGCTTTTGTTTGCGCAAAACAGCCTGCAGGTAATGACATTTAATATCCGTTTAAATACAGCATCAGACAGCTTAAATGCCTGGCCTTACCGGAAAGACAATGTAGCTGCACAAATACTTTTTCATAAAACAGAATTGCTGGGTGTACAGGAAGCCCTGCACGACCAGATGCTCGACCTCCAGCAACGCTTACCACAGTACAAATATGTTGGGGGTGGCAGAGATGATGGTAAAACAAAAGGCGAGTATTCTGCTATTTTTTATGATACAACAAGATTACAACTGCTCTCCTCCTCCATGTTCTGGCTAAGCGAAACAACAACAGTTGCAGGCAGCAAAGGATGGGATGCTGCTATTACACGCATTGTTACATGGGCTAAGTTTAAAGATAAACGAACAAAAAAAGTGTTCTTTGCATTTAACACGCATTTTGATCACATGGGAAAAATAGCAAGACGTGAAAGCGCCAAACTGGTATTGCAGAAAGTAAAAGAAATTGCAGGCTCCGCTCCTGCAATTATTACCGGCGATTTTAATGCACAGCCCTCGGATGAACCAATCATGGTGATACTTGATAAAAACAATCCGCTTCGTTTAACCGACAGTAAAGAAATATCCCGGATGCCGCATTACGGACCTTCCGGAACATTTAATGCTTTTCGTGCAAAAGAAACCGATAACCAGCCAATCGATTACATTTTTGTAAAAGGTAACTGGAAGGTGTTAACACATGCAACTATTTCGCAAACATGGAGCGGTCGTTTTGCAAGCGATCATTTTGCTGTTATTGCAGAACTCGTTCTCTGATAAACTGTTTGTAATACATAATTCATGAAAAGGTTGAAAGAAATTTCAGCCTTTTTTATTTTGTAAGTGCTGCTTGCCGTTATTTTGTTATTGCTTTAACATTTTTCAGCACCTGCACATGTTACAGGTTTAAATTCAAGTTCCTTATTTTTGCCTGCCTTGATATTTCAATTTATGCAGCAGGTTTAACGCTGCACTTTTTCAGTTGTTTCAGTTGCATTCAATTTGCACACTGATATGCATGCAACTTCACCCTTTAAGCAATACTATATGAAAGTACTTCTTCAGTGGGCAACCGTTATTCCTGTATTAGCATGGATGCTGTATTTCTCTGGCATGATTGACAACAGCGGCATCTTCCAGTTAACTGCTGTTATATTGCTGTTATTGAGTGTAATGTCGGCAGTACATCATTCTGAGATCATTGCACACAGGGTGGGAGAACCTTACGGCACAATCATTCTTGCAGTAGCAGTCACCATTATTGAAGTATCCATCATTGTTTCGCTGATGATGTCGGGTGGAGAAGAAACTGCTGCATTGGCAAGAGATACTGTTTATTCTGCCACCATGCTTATCTTAAACGGTATTGTTGGATTAAGCCTCTTTATTGGCGGTTTGAAATTTCATGAACAAAGTTTTTCAAAACATTCTGCAACCATTGCATTGGTTTCGCTTGTAGCAATTATTGTTCTTACATTGGTATTTCCCACTTTTACATCAAGCATTGAAGGCCCTTACTATTCTACTCCACAACTGATCTTTGTTTCCATTGCATGCCTTGTTATTTATGCTTTCTTTTTGTTTGCGCAAACTTCACGGCATAGAGAGTATTTCCTTTCTGAAGGTGAAGATGAAGAACATGCTGCACCTGTAAAGATCAGCAACTCCGTTATGTTTATCAGTCTTGGCTTCCTGTTAGTGAGCTTAGGCGTGGTGGTATTACTTGCAAAAACATTATCGCCAACTATCGAATCAATCGTAATCAGCTATCATCTTCCCAAAGCATTGGTAGGCGTCATTATTGCTGCAGTGATCTTATTGCCTGAAGGCGTTGCAGCTATTATTGCCGCAAGAAAGAACCGTTTACAAACGAGCCTTAACCTTGCGTTAGGTTCAGCACTGGCAAGTATTGGCTTAACAATACCCTCTGTTGCAATTGTGAGCAGGATCAACAACATGAACATTATTCTTGGATTAGATATAAAATCAATTATCCTTCTTGCATTATCGGTGTTTATTGTATTACTGTCTTTGGCAAGCGGCCGCACCAATGTTGTGTACGGTGCTGTGTTGCTGGTAAATCTTTTTGCATTCATTTTCCTGATCATTCACCCTTGAGAAGGAATGTTTATAGGCGATAAACTACATCAGTTTTATTACACGCACAGGACATGCAGCAATCAGTGAGCGATTGGCTTCCATAGCTTCTTCGGTAATGGCAAGTACCTGCACATCATTTTTTGTAACTGCATTTAATAAAGTTGCCTTCCCGTCTTTTTTACTCATGCGCCAATACAAAGGTTGCTGCTGGTAACAGATACCACAGCCGATACACTTGTTACGATAGTGAACAATTTTAGGCATGTACTTCCTCCACAATTTTATACAGCTTGTCCGTTGGCAATACCGGCGTAGAAAGCTGCAATGTTAGTTTATCACCACGACCTGCAACAGCAGCAGCTTCTCCATTTACAGTAAGCGTGTGTAACTGTTCTTTCACCGCACCATGCCTGCGACCGGTAATTAAAATGGTATCGCCTGCTTTTAACGAACCGCTTTCAATATTAAACTCACCCACTTTTATTTTTGGATAATACTTACTGCCTTTACCTAAATAAATTTTCTTTTCTGTTGCAGCAGAGCCGGGCTTCTTCGTCCACTCGCCTGTCGGATGACCGAGATAATAACCTTCCCAAAAGCCACGGTTGTACACAGTTGCCAGGCGTTGTTCCCATGCTGCGATTTTTTCTTGTGTGTAGTTTCCTGCGTCAACTGCATCAATCGCTTCACGGTAACATTGTGTAACAGTTTGCACATACTCTGCACCTTTGCTTCGTCCTTCGATCTTTAATACATCCACACCTGCATCGATCAGTTGATCAATCACGCCAATCGTACACAAATCTTTCGGTGACAGAATATATTCGTTGTCGATGAGCAACTCCTCGCCTGTTTCTGCATCGGTTACTTTGTAGGCTCTTCTGCAGGTTTGTACACAGGCCCCACGGTTGGCAGATGCATTCTGCGCATGCAGACTCAAATAACATTTACCCGACACAGCCATACACAATGCACCATGTACAAACACTTCGATCTTCAACAACTCGCCCGACACACCACGAATATTCTTGCGCTCAATATCACGGGTGATGGCTTTCATTTGCTGCAAGGTGAGTTCACGTGCCAGCACCACCACATCGCTCATGCCTGCAAAAAACTGTACGGCTTCGCTGTTGCTTACATTGGCCTGCGTGGAAACATGCAGCGGAATATTTAATTCCTTGCACAACTGCATTACGGCAAAATCAGCAGCAATCACCGCATCAATGCCATGTTGTTTTACTTCGTTGAGGATCACACGCAGCAACTGCATGTCATGATCATACATCACTGTATTGAGTGTGAGATAGGCTTTGATGTTGTTGCTGTGACAAAGAAATGCAACCTCTTTGATATCTTCAATCGTAAACCCTTCGCTCGATCGTGTACGCATATTGAGCTGCTCCACACCAAACTAAACAGCATTGGCACCGGCATTGACAGCGGCCTGTATACAATCGAATGCTCCTGCAGGAGCCAGCAATTCTACCTTCTTCTTCATGGATGAACAGTGTTTGTAAAAGCCGCAAAATTAAAAGTGAGGAAAGATGGAGAAACTGATTGTGATCAGGTATTGCAGTGTTATTTGTGTACAACCTGTAAATATTGACTACGTTACAGAAGCAATCAATAAATTGAGGAATTTGGTTTTATGGGGAGTGGGGTTTAGTTTAGAAAAAGCATGAAAGTAAGTTGCGAAACAGCTTGGCGACACTATAATGGAAATGGCGAATTACAAGTATTTCAAAATCAATTCCTGCACTTTTTTGAAACCTATGTTTGTTTCGTATATTTAAGTAGTTGGCGCAATAATAACAGACTAATTATGCAAGCAATTGAAAAAATGCTGTTTTTGGAAATTACAAATAAGCAATTCACAAAACTTCCTGGTGAAGAATATTATAATACTTGGAAATTGTTAAGCGAAGAAGAAAAAAAGCATTTTGGTAACCTTTCTAGTGAAGTGCACCAAATTTGGAGTTATTTAA
>NZ_CAMLGT010000255.1 GCF_946479605.1 uncultured Lacibacter sp. | reverse complement strand
ACAGAAGCTTCGGTTGCTTTACCAGCTAAAACACCGTTTATGGGTGTAATAAAATTCACATCTTCTTTCCCGATAGTTATAGGATTTGTATTTACATTGGAACCACAACTACTGGCATCAAATGGTTGATATGGGTTACCTTCATTTCCCTCTCTAAGAATTACAACAGCAATATCTTTATACCCATCTGAAAGATTTCCTGTATGTCCTCCATTACTCTTTTCAAGGAATTGAGCAATAAACTCAGGATCACCAAACCCGTAGTCCGGATCAGTCAGATGATAATAAGAAGGATTATTATTGTCCAACGTAAAATAAATATCAATTAAAATAGCCATTTGGCCCGCAGCAAGAGTTAAACCATTGGTGCAATTTGTAGTTGATCGATTTATATGTCGCAGCTGCATCACCTTTTGACCTCCCCCTGTAATGTTTGCTGTACGTTGTGCTCCTAATGCTCCGTCTATGTCTGCTGCACCTGGTGCAGTATCAGGACCTATAAACGATAAATAGGAAGCATCATTTAAACCAGTCATATAACTTGTATAACCAGCAAAAGATACGTTTGCATCATTATACTGAATGCCAAAACGCCAACCCATTAACCGTGTCTGTCCTGAACTAGATCCTGTTGGGTTACGCAGAGCTAAACGTATAACTACACGATTATTGGCACTTTGCCAAAATGCATTGCCGTAAACTTCGGCACTTTGAGAGTAAGATGTGTTTTGCAGGTATGTTGTTACAACCAGCAACAAGAGTAACTTTCTAATCATGTAGAAGAGTTTTAATTGTTAACTGGTTTCCGTAGGTGGGGAGATTAAAGTAGGCTTTTTTCAGGAAGATGGTTAGTGCAAAAGTAGCTTGCAGAAGGCAAGAATGCAATAAAATGCCGGTATTTCTTTAAAAATTCGACATTGTAGCCTTACGAATTACGTTTATTTTTAATCCTTTACATCAAACCATACCTTCTTTTCATCGTTCCATTCGCCGTTGTAGTTAATTGTCACTTCCTCGCCTTCCTCGATCCTGTGAACAGTTTTGATCATCATCTGACTGCTGTCAAAATCCATAAAATATTCGGCATTGCTGCCGTAAGAATGGTTGTAGATCGATATCCAGCCAAGCGCCAGTGCGCATTCATCATGGTTTGGCCCCCATTCAAAAATATAATCGTGTAAAAGCGTTTGATCAAGTAATTTCCTTTCATCAGCACTCATCACAATCACGGGAGATGATTCTATAATAGTCCCTGCAGGAATGATCTCATTTGTAAACACAGCACGCCCTTTTTCCTCTGTTTCGCCAATGAATAAACAAGGTAACCGCATAATGAAGTTTTATGTAAGAATTCGTCTTTCAATCAAAGAAACTAACTTTAGCCAAAATGCAGAAATCAGCTGCGACACTTATTATAAAAAGGTTGAATTATGAGTCTTGAACTGGAGCAGGAAGTATCATTAAAAGATCAGCTGAAAGAGTTGATGATACGTGAAGACAAGCTGGAGATACAGGAGTTTCTGAATAATCAGAACATCAGCGATGTGGCCGAACTGGTGTATGAATTTCCGGATTACGAAAGCCAAATGCTGGCCAATATGAGCGTACACAGGGCTGCCAGTGTGTTCAAGATCCTTGATGTACCTACTCAAAAGCAGATCATTAAAGAACTGCCGCCCTTTAAAACAGCTGAACTGTTGAACGAACTCCCCGCCGATGACCGCACTTCTTTCCTGGAAGAATTGCCCAGCAGTGTAGTGCGGGAACTGATTAAACTGCTGAACCCTGATGAACGAAAGGTTACTCTTTCGCTTCTGGGCTACCCGGAAAACAGTATTGGGCGTTTGATGACACCCGATTACGTGTATATCTACCCCTACAATACTGTTTCCGAAGTCTTTGACACCATTCGCAAATATGGAAAGGACAGCGAAACCATCAACGTACTGTACATTATTAACGAAAAAGGTGAGTTGATCGATGATATACGCATCAGGGACATTATTCTTGCTGCACCAGATAAAAAAGTAGAAGAACTGATTGATGGACGTTTTATTGCACTGAATGTGGATGATGATCAGGAAACAGCCAACGAAGCGTTTAAAATGAATAACCGGGTGGCCTTGCCGGTTGTCAGCAGCACCAATAAACTACTGGGCATTGTAACCATTGATGACGTTTTGTGGGTTGCCAACGAAGAGTTCAGTGAGGACATGCAGAAAATGGGGGGTACCGAAGCTCTTGACGAACCCTATATTGAAACGCCCATCTTCAAGCTGTTTAAAAAGCGGGTGGTATGGCTGATCATTTTGTTTTTTGGTGAACTCATTACCATAACAGCTATGCAGAGTTATGAAGATGAAATTGCAAAAGTGGTCATACTCGCCACATTCATTCCTTTGATCATTTCCAGCGGAGGCAACAGCGGCTCGCAGGCATCTACACTTATTATACAGGCAATGGCTTTAGGCGAGATCAGCATTGCCGATTGGTGGCGGATTATGCGGCGTGAGATCATGTCGGGGCTTTTACTGGGTTCATCGCTGTGCATCATTGCTCTTTCGGTAATTTTTGTGTGGAGTTCTTTCAGTACCACTTTTGGCGACCATGCAATGCTGATTGCTTTAACAGTTGGCTGTTCGCTTATTGGTATTGTTTTATGGGGAACACTTATGGGATCAATGTTACCGTTGGTGTTGAAAAAGTTTGGAGCCGACCCTGCAGCATCATCCACTCCATTTGTAGCCACACTTGTAGATGTTACAGGATTGCTCATTTATTTTTCAATGGCGTACCTCTTCCTGAGCGGCGTTTTGCTATAGATCAAATTCAGCATAAACTATGAACACGAAAGAAATTGATGAACTGTTTACAATTGAAAACGACCAGTTAACCAAACTGCACAATATTGTAAAACAAACCATCGAGGATGAAGAACTCATCCTCAAAAATCTTGCTCACCCGCCAGAAGAAACCTTAACTAGAGGGCAAAGCCTGTCTGATAAAATTGCCAGGTTTGGCGGAAGCTGGATGTTCATTATTCTTTTTCTGGTGATACTGATCTTTTGGATTGTACTCAATACCATCCTCCCTGAAAAGGAAAGTTTCGACCCCTTTCCTTTTATTCTCATGAATCTCATTTTATCCTGTATTGCAGCATTGCAGGCTCCCATTATTATGATGAGCCAGAACAGGCAGGAGGAAAAAGACCGGCAAAGGGCACAGAACGATTATTTGATCAACCTGAAAGCCGAGCTGGAAATACGCAGTATGCACCAGAAAATTGACCTTGTAATAGAAGAGCAATTAAAAACGCTGTACGAAATACAGTTGAAACAGTTAGCTATTCTTCAGGACCTCCAGGAACAGATCAATAAAAAATAGCCACCCGCTCATCCAAAACAAAGCCCTCACCCACCAATTTGCTTATTTTTGACCGATGGAAGTAAACCATGCTTTAATTGACAAACTGAGCCTGCTGGCACGACTTGAAATAAAGCCGGAGGAAAAAGAAAAGCTACGCACCGACCTTGAGCAAATGATCGGGTTTATTGAAAAACTGCAGGAGCTTGATACAACAGGTATTGAACCGCTGATGCATCTTACTGAAGAGATCAATGTATTACGTGAAGATAAGTTGAAAGGTTCCGTTGCCCGTGAAGCCGGACTTGAAAATGCAGCAGGCAGAAATGATCAATTTTTTCTTGTGCCGAAAGTCATCAAAAAATAATTCTATATTCAACCCATGCAATCTGTCATTCACCTCGAACAGCTCCGCAAAAGTTATTACCTCGGCAAGCAGGAACTGCCTGTGCTGAAAGGCATTGACCTTGACATACACAAAAACGAATTTGTGGCATTGATGGGTCCTTCCGGTTCCGGTAAAAGTACGTTGATGAATATTCTCGGCTGCCTCGATACGCTCAGCAGCGGAAGTTATGTGCTCAATGGAAAAGATGTAAGCCGTATGAGTGATAATGATCTGGCTGACATCCGTAACCAGGAGATAGGTTTCGTGTTTCAGCAGTTTAACCTGCTGCCCCGTTTATCTGCATTGGAAAATGTGGCCCTTCCGCTCATCTATGCCGGTGTTTCAAAGAAAGAACGCAACGAACGTGCAATGGAAATGCTGGAAAAAGTAAAGCTTGACGATCGTTATCATCATAAACCAAATGAACTGAGTGGCGGACAAATTCAGCGTGTGGCCATTGCCCGTGCATTGGTCAATCGTCCATCTATTATTCTTGCCGATGAACCGACAGGAAATCTTGACTCAAAAACTTCGGTTGAAATCATGAACCTGCTTACCGATATTCATCACCTGGGAAATACGGTTGTATTGGTAACGCATGAAGAAGACATTGCAGATTATGCAAAACGTATTGTCCGTTTACGTGATGGCTTAATTGAAAGCGACCGTAAGAAAGAAGGAATGGTTCGTCAGCATTAATCAGTTTTCGTATACCTCATTTGTTGTGGAGAGTTTTTCAACTCTCCACTTTTATTTACAACCAATACCTGTCTACTTTTGTTTAAAGCAAAAAAGAAATCACTCATGGCACATAAGATCTATACAAAAACCGGCGACCAGGGTAAAACAAGTTTAATTGGCGGAACAAAAGTTCCCAAAAGTCATATACGCATTGAAACGTATGGCACCGTAGATGAACTCAATTCTTACATTGGCCTTGTGAGCGATCATGTGAGTGATGTACATACAAAAGCTGTTTTGAAAGAAATACAGGACCGCCTTTTTACAATTGGTTCATCGCTGGCCTGCGATCCTGAGAAGGAACCAAAAATGAAAATTCCTGATTTGAAGGAAAGTGATGTAGAACTCCTGGAAAAAGAAATGGATAAGATGAATGAGGTAATTCCACCCATGAAGTTCTTTGTGCTGCCCGGGGGTCATGTATCAGTAAGTACGATGCATGTTGCCCGTTGTGTTTGTCGCCGTGGCGAACGTTTATGTGTACACATGCAGCAGGAAGAAATGTTTGTAGAACCGCTGGTGATCAAATACATTAACCGGCTGAGCGATTACTTATTTGTGCTGGCACGTTTTACAGGTCATCAATTGGGTGTGGAAGAGATTCCGTGGAAACCAAGAGTTTGAACACAATTACGAGATAGCAAGTCAGAAGTACGGAAAGAATCCTTGCTTTAAATATCTTCTTATGATTGAGGTAATTTATTGATGTTCTTACTTCCTGACTCGTGCTTCTTAATTCGCACCTGAAATAATTCTCCCATCTTTCATATGCAACGTTCTGTCGCATTGAGCTGCTAATTC
>NZ_CAMLGT010000254.1 GCF_946479605.1 uncultured Lacibacter sp. | reverse complement strand
TTATAAAACCGCCTTATTCTTCATCTTCTCCATGTTTTTGGGTGCAGCGTTGCAACTCACCAATATGTATGGCGATTCTTTTTTGAGTGGGTTTGAAGCAGTGCCGGAATATAAAGATTCGTTTGTGGTAAAGTATTCTACAATCATAATATCCATTTCGCAGATTTCTGAAACATTGTTCATTCTTGCTATTCCGTTTTTCCTGCGAAGGTTTGGTATTAAAACGGTGATGCTGATCTCGATGTTTGCATGGGTATTGCGTTTTGGTTTATTTGCCTATGGAGATCCTTCCATACTTGGTACAGCATTGATTATTCTTTCCTGTATTGTGTATGGTATGGCCTTTGACTTTTTTAATATTTCAGGCTCTTTGTTCATTGAAACTACTACTGATCATACAATACGTTCCAGTGCACAAGGTCTGTTTATGATGATGACGAATGGAGTAGGGGCATGGTTAGGCAGTAAAGTAAGTGGCTACGTTATCAATAGCTATTACATTAATACAGATGGAAGCACAAACTGGCATGGCACCTGGCTTGCATTTGCAGGATATGCGTTAGTGGTGGCGATATTGTTTGCTATTATGTTCCGGCATAAACATGAACCTGGTTCATTGGAAAATGTATCGCATTAAAAGAAACCCCGCCATTGGCGGGGTTTCTTTTTCGATGACCGCTCACCCAAAGGGTGACTGCTCATCGTATTATTTTATTTCAACTTTGCGTTAAACACTTTTTCTCCTTTCTCAGCGATGAAGATCAATAGCTCTCTTAAGTTGTACAGTCACTTTGCAGGTGAACAGACAACCTCCGGATTATCCCTTCTTCACTTCCTTCGCCCATGCATCTTTTAATGTTACGGTGCGGTTGAAGATGAGTTTTGTTGCAGTTGAATCTTTATCTAAACAATAATAACCTTTCCGCAAAAACTGGAACCGATCTGCAACAGTTGCTGTTTTAATAGCAGGCTCTGCATAACCTTTTACTACTGTTAATGAATTGGGGTTGATGTAGTCTTTGAAGTCGCCTTCTTCACTTGCCGGATTTTCTACCTGGAACAATCGGTCGTACTCTCTTACTTCCACTTCAACAGCAGTTGAAGCATTCACCCAATGCAAAGTTCCTTTTACAGAAATGCCACTGCTATCGCTGCCGCTTTTGCTTTCCGGAATGTATGAGCAATGAATGGCGGTAATGTTACCTGCATCATCTTTCAGTACTTCATCGCACTTGATGATGTAGGCACTTTTCAACCGCACCATTTGTCCCGGAGCCAAACGGAAATATTTCTTCGGCGGATTTTCTATGAAATCATCGGCTTCAATAAAAATCTCTCTGCTGAAGGGCAGTTCACGTGTGCCGCCGTTTACATCTTCCGGATTGTTTTCTGAGTTGAGTAATTCTGTTTGTCCTTCCGGATAATTGGTGATGATGAGTTTGATGGGGTTGAACACCACCATGCGACGCAAAGCCACTTTGTTTAAATGTTCACGCACACAAAACTCAAGTAAACTGAATTCAATTAAGTTGTCACGCTTGGCTACACCAACACGCTCTGCAAAATCACGGATGCTTTCGGGTGTATAACCCCTGCGGCGTAAACCACTGATGGTGGGCATGCGTGGGTCGTCCCAACCGGTTACATGCTTCTCGTTCACCAATTGCAACAGTTTGCGCTTACTCATTACCGTGTAGTTGAGGTTGAGCCGTGCAAATTCGTATTGGCGGGAAGGGAAAATTTCTAATTGTTCAATACACCATTCGTACAACGGACGGTGAGGAATAAATTCCAGCGTACAGATCGAGTGAGTGATCTTTTCAATGGAATCACTTTGCCCGTGTGCAAAATCGTACATCGGGTAAATACACCAGGCATCGCCTGTGCGGTGATGGTGTGCATGCTTTATACGGTAGAGAATAGGATCACGCATGTGCATGTTGGGCGATGTCATATCGATCTTTGCACGTAGTACTTTTTCGCCATCTTTATATTTACCGGCACGCATATCGGCAAACAGTTGCAGATTTTCTTCTACTGTGCGTTCGCTGTATTGGTTGCGTGTGCCGGGTTGTGTAGGTGTACCTTTTTGTTTGGCAATTTCCTCACTCGTACTGTCGTCTACATAAGCCAAACCTTTTTCAATCAGCTTTACGGCAAATCCATACAGCTGCTCAAAATAATCGGAGGCATAAAATTCATTCGCCCAGTTAAAGCCCAGCCATTGAATATCTTCCTTGATACTGTCTACATATTCCGTGTCTTCGGTAACAGGATTAGTGTCATCGAAACGGAGATTGGTTTTGCCGTTGTATTTAATGCCTAAACCAAAGTTTAAGCAAATACTTTTTGCATGACCGATGTGTAAATATCCATTCGGCTCCGGTGGAAAACGGGTGAGGATGCTCTGGTGTTTTCCACTCTTTAAATCTTCTTCAATAATCTCTTCAATAAAATTCAGGCTTTTTTCTTCGCTCATGTCTTTCTTCAATTGAGGTGCAAAAATAAGGTTTCTAAGGCAGCCGATAGCCATCAGTAAATAGCCGATAGTCAGTTGCCTGCTGTATTTGGCTACTGACTATCGGCTACCGGCTACCGGCTAATGACTTTGTTATTGAAGTACCTGTAAACTTTTCGCAATAATGTCCACACATTCAAGAATCTGTTCTTTCGTAATTACCAAAGGAGGAGCGAAACGGATCTTATCGCCATGTGTTGGTTTAGCCAGCAAACCATTTTCTTTCATCTCTATACAAAAGTCCCAAGCTGCTTCTGGGTTGCTGTGTTTAATTACAATGGCATTAAGCAACCCTTTACCACGAATCGTTGCAATAAAAGGGGAGTTGAGTTTTGCCAGTTCTTCACGCAACAACTGACCGAGTTTTTCTGAACGTTCGGCTAATTGCTCATCTTTTAATACCTGTAACGATGTTATGGCAACTGCACAGGCCAATGGGTTTCCACCATAGGTACTTCCATGTTCACCAGGTTTAATGTTGAGCATAATTGCATCATCGGCCAGCACTGCACTTACAGGTAATGTGCCACCGCTGAGTGCTTTGCCCAAAATCAAAATATCCGGACGAACATTTTCATGATCACAAGCCAGCATTTTGCCGGTGCGGCATAGGCCGGTTTGTATTTCATCGCCAATGAACAATACATTGGCTTCTGCACAATATTGTTTTGCAGTTGAGAGATAACCTTCTATTGGTACAACCACACCTGCTTCGCCTTGTATCGGCTCTACTAAAAAGCCGCACACATCTTTATCGTTCAATGCTTCTTTCAATGCTTCCAGATTGTTGTAAGGAATAACAACGAACCCCGGCATGTAAGGACCAAACTTTGAATACGAGGAAGGATCGGTGCTGAAAGAAATAACGGTACTTGTTCTTCCGTGAAAGTTTTCGGCACATACAACAATCTTTGCTTTGTTATCTTCAATTCCTTTTACGGCATAGCCCCAACGGCGTGCAAGCTTAATGGCTGTTTCCACTGCTTCCACACCGGTGTTCATGGGCAACACTTTATCATAGCCGAAATAATGTGTGATGTACTCTTCGTACTCACCCAGCAAATTGTTATGAAAAGCACGTGAGGTGAGTGTGAGTTTTTGTGCCTGCTCAATGAGCGATGCTACAATGCGTGGGTGGCAATGCCCCTGGTTTACGGCAGAATAACCACTGAGAAAATCATAATAACGTTTACCGTCTACATCGTACATAAACACGCCTTCGCCACGGTTGAGTACAACAGGCAATGGATGGTAGTTGTGTGCACCAAACTGTTCTTCTTTATCAATAAAATAGTGTGTATTGGCAGAAATAGCTGCAATAGAAGTATGCATAGCAAGAAAATTAAAAATGAGAAATGAAAAATGCAAAAGTTGATCAGTCATGCTGATCAGAAACAGTAGTGCTCAACTTAGTGATTGAGCAGATCGAGATTTTGCTGGAGAAAGGAAGTTTGCTGTTTCATTGCAGAACAAATTTACTGGCTTAACTTGACATAATAAAATTACAGTTATGGGCTACGTTGTTCCTGCACAAACCCGTATTGGTCATGTGCATTTAAAAGTATCAGACCTTGACCGTTCGTTAGCTTTTTATCATGAACTGCTTGGTTTTGAAATCACCCAACGTTATGGCGCACAGGCGGTGTTTATTTCTGCAGGTGGGTATCATCATCATATTGGTCTCAATACATGGCACAGCAAGGGTGCAGGGCCTGCACCGGTGAATGCGCCGGGCTTGTATCATACAGCTATTCTTTATCCCACACGGAAAGATTTGGCGGTGATCTTGAAACGTTTGCTGGAAGCAAAATATCCATTGACCGGTGCATCGGATCATGGTGTGAGTGAAGCGCTTTATTTAGACGATCCTGATGGTAACGGTGTGGAATTGTATTGGGATAAACTAAAAGAACAATGGCCGTTTGATGCAAACGGACAATTAGAAATGGTGACGAAGCGATTGGATTTGGAGGGGCTGTTGAGGGAAGCGGAGTAAATACAGTTACGGTTTATGAGTTAAACGTTATGAGTGAAACTCCCGACAGCAGTTGAAGAAGCATGGTATCAGATTAGTTGCAGTAAATATTTCTCATCAAACTTCAATTCCGGTTCTTTCTCATATATCCCAAACACCGTACTGCCGCTGCCCGTCATACTTGCATATAATGCACCTGCATCATACAGCTGTTGTTTGATAGCAACAATCTCAGGATGCGCTTTGCTTACCGGTTCTTCAAAATCGTTGATGAGTTGATGTTTCCAGGTGGAGATGGGTTGTTGAATGATTTGTTTCAGGTCGGGCCGTTGCTCACTGTCTGCTGAGCGGCCTGACAGGTTCAACTGACCAAATGCCCAACCCGTATTTACATGAATGCCCGGATTTACAACAGCAAATTTGTAAGCTGATAAATCCAGTTCAACTGGCTCTAATAGTTCGCCTCTGCCTGTTGCATAACAAGGTTTGTTGAGAATAAAGAACGGGCAATCGCTGCCTAACTGTAACGCATAAACGATCAGTTGTTCATCATTCAACCCCAATTGAAATTTTTCATTCAGCAGTTTCAATGCAAAGGCACCATCGGCACTGCCGCCACCCAAACCTGCCCCCATGGGAATAGCTTTATGCAAATGCATCAGCACGGGTGGGAGCGTAGGGAAATCTTTTTTTAATAAGTGGTAAGCTTTTACGCAGAGGTTGTTGGCTGTGTCGCCGGCGATCGTTAAACCAGATGAAGAGAAAGAAACGTGAGTGGTGAGTGGTGAGTCGTGAGTGGCACTATTATCGTCTTTGGTCTGTGGTCCATCGTCTCTTCTAATTACCTCTAGCGCATCTCTCAACTGCACAGGATAAAAAACTGTTTCAAGATCATGATAACCATCTTCCCGTTTGTTGAG
>NZ_CAMLGT010000253.1 GCF_946479605.1 uncultured Lacibacter sp. | reverse complement strand
GTGCCTTGTCTCTCTCGTCTTGTCTCTTGAATCTTGTGTCTTGGGGCTTTAATCTTTTTTCTTCTGCTTTCTTCTTTTCGAAGTAAGCATTCTTTTCTTCACGGGCCTTTTTCTTTTCCTGGCGGAATTCTTCTTTGATCTGGGCATTAGTTTTACGTCCAGAAAATTTTCCAAAATTGCTTTTTGCCATGCTTGTATGTTTTGCTGTTTTGCAACAGGATGAGCGGCAAAGGTAATTTAATTGTGTCAGTAGCAGAAATGACGATGAAAAGAGGCAAACGATGCTGCTTTTCAATTGATCCATGCAGAACGGTACAGGATAGTTTCGTTCTGTCGTTTTTTTCCTGCACATCGCAGGAAAATTAAATGAATATTCAACCGTTTATCCTTTGATTTAGAAATACGCTAACATTTCAGCTATTACTTTGCAGGATTTTTTTAAACAACTCGTCAAACAAGCTTATGAGAATTTTTCTTGTTGCCCTCTTCCTGTTTCTTGGCAATGTAGTAACCGGTCAATCACCTAAAACATTGTATTTCGATCCGGCTTCTACCGTGGGAGCACCCGTATCCCGTTTGTTTGAAAGTGTAACCTATATACCGCTTGAAACAACAAAACAAAGTTTGTTTGGACAAATAAGCAGATTGGTTGTTACTGATCAATACTTCATCATTTTCGATTACGATACACAGGCATTGTATTTTTTTGATAAGCAGGGAAAGTTTGTAAAGAAGTATAAAGACGATAAACATACTATTGCAAACATGCGCTGGTTGGAGAAAGAGAATAAACTCTACCTGATGCAGATCAATAGGAACTTTCGTCCAACAAGGCAGGAAATGGAAGAATTACTACGTAAGCCTTTCTCTAAAAGCACTACGAAATACGGCAGAGCCGTACTTTATAATTTAGCTGATGTTCAAAAAGAGCAGATCACTGAATTACCCGACTTTACTATTTTTATGGCGAACCCTGCACCTCTTGCTCCGCAACAATGGGTGTACAGCTTAATGCTTGCCGATAAGAGTGCAAAAGATTCCGTTGATTATGAACTTAAAGTTTCAGATGGTAATAAAACCATCGGTGCATATTTTCCTTATGCTAAACGAACAGCGTCTTATTTATCCGATCCAACCAATATTGATTTTGCAATAGGTGATGAAGCCAATACGTTATTGTTTACACGGCCGTTTACTTATTCCATTTACCAGTTAACTACTGATAGTGTAAGGAATCTTTACAATATTGTCCTTCCGTTTGAGAACACCGTGCCTAAAACTTTCTTTACAAAAGAATTCAGTTCGGCCAATGAGTTGAGAGATTACAAACAAGCGAACCCGGCAGTAGTGTGGCGCATCAATGGAATTGTGCCCATCAGCAATTATTTATTTTTTACACTCGACTATCAAAAGCGTGACAGGCGTTTTCTGTTTGAAAAAAGCTCCAACCGTTTTTACAACGTCAATAAAATTACTGCCGACAGTACAAACGCATTCCTTCCTGTAATTGGCTGGGATTTTCAATACTACGATAAAACAGCACTGTACAGCAGTATTTCATCCGATGCCATGTTCCGTTCAAGAGATGCTGAAAAGCACAGAAACCCTGTTTATACACCGTTGCTGAAAACTTATTTCGAAACAAGCAAGCCATCATCAAACCCCGTTATCATCAGCCTGAAACCCCTGACCAAAAACAAATGAAATTAATCACCATCCTGCTGCTGCTTTTACCCACTGTTCTTTTTTCGCAAGTAAAAACAGAAAGCCCCGCCGGTACTGTAAAAGGAGTTGTAAAAGATTCGGCCAACGATTATGCACTTGAATCTGTAACGGTACTTGTATATAAAAAAAGTGATTCTACTTTGCTCAACTACCAGCTGACAAACCCATCGGGTGAATTTAACTTCGATAAAGTTCCGCTGAATATGCCTTTGCTGATCAGCATCAGCTTTTCAGGGTACAAATCATTTTCAAAAACAATTAAGCTTGATAGTATAAACACTGCATACAACTTTAATACAATTCAATTAGCTGCAGGTTTTAAAAACCTGGATGAGGTGGTGATTGAAGCGGTGCTGCCAATCCGTATGAATGGTGATACATTAGAAATAAATCCGGCTGCTTTTAAACTTGATTCAAATGCTGTGGTGGAAGACATGCTTCGCAAAGTGCCCGGTGTTACACTTTGGGGCGATGGTACTGTAACCGTAAATGGCAAACAGGTAACCAATGTGTATGTTGATGGCAAACCTTTTTTTGGAAGCGACCCTGCCATTGCCACGCAGAACCTGCCGAAGAATGCAATTGAAAAAATCCAGGTTTATTCAGAGACCGACCGCAATAAACCCATAACCGAACGCACAGAAGCAGATTCGCTGCTGACAATGAACATTAAACTGAAAGCAGATAAAAAGCGTGGTTACTTTGGTAAAGGAGGAGCAGGGCTTGGTACCGACAAGCGCTTTGAAATTGATTTTGGATTACAGGCCTATAATAAAAAAACAAGGCTTGGTCTTGGCGGTGGTACCAACAATATTAATAAAAGTGTTGATGATCTGCAATCGCTGTTGGGCGAAACAACCTTCAGAAGTTTTAATCCACGAAACAGGTATGTAGCCAATTTTGGCGGGCGGGGTGTGAATAAAACTTATTTCCTTGGAGCAAATGTGCAACACAGTTTTCTTGAAACCACCAATAACCAGCGTGTGAATGAATTGAATTTTGATGTATCGGGTCGTGGGAATATAAATACACTGTTCTCTCAATCAGATGCGGTTACTACTACCGGAAGCAATTCAATTTATAAGTATAATAACCGTAGTTCGTTACAGGATAATGATACCAAAACCATGTCGCTTGGGTATAACAAGCGTGATATGGATAAGGATATCACAATCCGTGCTTCGGCAACAAACAATATTGGGGCAGGAACTTCAGAAGGTTCAACTATTGCAGAAAATGAAAGCAAAAACCTGATCAGTACAAGCAATGAATCATCTCAATCAAAAACAAACAGCAACAGCATTAACCTGAGCGCTTCGTTTTTAAATAAGGATAGCGATGAACGCAACCTGAAAAGTTTTTCGATACGTTATAATAGCTCCTACAATCAAAATGAGAACACACGTAATACCCTTACTGATTTTGAATCGGCTGTAAACCCGGCAACAAACAGGTATATCAATCGTTTGTATAACACCGAATCATCCAATTGGAGCAATTCATTAAACGTAACTTATAATGCATTGAAGCGATTGTTGTTTGGCAGCAATAATCTCTGGAACATCAATATGCGCCTCACCAACAATTTTAATTTTAACCAGTCAGATCTTACATATAATGTGAGCGATTTCGATTCCGTTGGCAAAACGTATATAGAAAACAAGCTGATAACAAACCTGCACAGCAATAACAGGATAACAGAAGAACCTTCGTTGAATCTGTCGAAAGTATTTACAAAGAGGCTGTCGAACAGGTTTTACCGTTCGTTCACTGTTTCTACAAACCTTGGCGCACAGTTCTTGTGGGAAAGAGATCAGTCCAATTTCAAGAACCGAAACCTGAACAGGGATTTTGCGTTCTTTACGCCAAATTCAAACATCGCTTATCATTACCAGAAAACAAACGGGTATAATATTAACCTTGGGGTTAATCATTCAAAGAACTATTCCATACCGGGGCTTGATCAGTTGTTTCCTATCATTGACAGTGCCAATGTGTATTCATTCAACTACGGTAACCAGTTTTTAAAACCCTCAAGCACAAACAACTTTGGATTTAATTTCAGTTACAACCGTGGTGCCCGGAATAAAAAGATGGACATGAATTTTAATTTGAACGGCAGCATGGGATTTGTAAAGAATGCTGTGGCCGACAGCAGTACTTACCTGACCGATGGACGTAAAAATGTTTACCTGATCAATATTGATGGCCGAAGGAATTGGGGGGTATTTGGTAATATGAACACTTCGTTCCGGATGAAAAAGAATGTGCTTCAGCTTTCGTATAATGCATCAATTAATAACAGTCAGTCGCCTAACTATATTGATGATATTTTTTCTGTATCACGCATTCAAAACCTGAGTAACAGTTTGCGGGTTTACTTTAGTTTGAGTGATATTGTGAACTTCTCGGTATCGCAGGCAGTGAGCATGAGTAACAGTATACAATCGGGAGAAAATCTCCGTTCATTCAGGAATACCAACTACGTCAGCTCAGCAAGCATTAACCTTTCTTACCCCAAACACATGATGCTCAGCAACACGCTGAATTATGTGAAGAATAATTCAACAAAACAAAGTTCTGCTTTGTGGAATGCATATATTACATATCGTTTCCTGAAAAGCAAACAGCTTGAAGCGAAATTTTCTGCCATGGATATCCTGCGCCAGAACAAAAACATCATGATCGGCTCAAGCAATAATACTATTACCACAACTGTTACAAATGGCTTGCAGCAGTTTTACATGCTCACTATTTCATACTATCCCCGTCAGTTTGGTGGAGGTGGTGCAGGTCGTCGTGGCCCCGTCGGTAGAAGTGGACCTGGTGTGAGAATGGGGAGTAGACAATAATGTATACAACTTAAAGCCCATAATTACTGAGTCAAGACAATTCAAGGAGGAAGCCTTTTCGGGTTTACAGCTGACTTCAAATAAACAAAACCTTATCTTTTAATGGAACTTAAAAGGTTACACAGTTTGCTTTGAAATATGATGCTCTTATTTTAAATTTAAGAATTATAGAAAATCTATCGCTTACCAGCTGACGCCCCAAACTCTCACTAACAAATCTAATGTTATGAAGCTGGTGTTTTTTTGTCTTTCTTTTCTTGCCGGATTTAATGTTTGTTATACACAGCCTCTTACAAATGATGGTAACACATTGTTGTTGCTAAATTTTGATAATACGATTAATGCAGTTGGAGGTGAAATACCGTTGAGTTCTCAGAATATTGGTTACAGCACCGGACGTTTTGGTCAGGCGTTACAGTGTAATGGAAGTACCTTTTTAAAATTTGACACAACTGCTAATTTGAACAGGCAAGAGGGAACGGTTGAGTTTTGGATTAAGCCTGATAATTTTACCGGTGCAGGATATTTGCTGGATTATAATTATGTAGACGGCATCTTGCTTGAAATTGGCTATTGGACAGGTATAGGCATCAGTAAAAATCCAGATGTTGCACTTTCTGTTCCGGCAGAAGCATGGTTTCCAAATACATGGTATCATCTTGCTTTTACTTGGGGCAAGGGGGAATAAAAAATTTTTTTAAACGGGAAACTTACATCAAGAAAAACATATTCACACCCGCTTTCAAGCATTCCATTAAATCAATTTTCTGTTGGAGCGCCTTCATTTGGATCCGGAGGGTTTAAAGGATTGGTGGATGAATTCAGAATTAGTAGAGAAGCACGAAGTGATGGAGAAATTTGCAGTAACTATATGAGGGGGATAG
>NZ_CAMLGT010000252.1 GCF_946479605.1 uncultured Lacibacter sp. | reverse complement strand
GCAAAGAAGGCGGCAGCGGTTTAGGTCTTTCCATTTGCAAACATATTGTGGAAGCACACGGACAAACCATGCATGTACGCAGCCGGTTAGATGTGGGCACTACATTTGGATTTGCACTGCAGGAACGGATGGATGAAGATGCTGAATAAATTCCTTACTCCTGTTTCATATCTGTTCATTCGTTATCATACAGGTGCAATACCTTTTCTTCTTTCCTTTGTGAATTTTATGGCTTTGTGGTAAATAAAAAAGACCGTCCTGAAGAATCAGAACGGTGAAGTTCCCAGTCAAGTCATGAGAAAATGAACCCTCGATTGTTATAAACTGCTAATGCTATGCTGTAGGTTGCTGTTATAAAGTTGCAGCACTTGTTTTACCATAGTATTACCGCAATGTGCAGGAATTGTTATTTCGAAAAAGCTGCAAGCTATAAGCAGTCAGCCATTAGTAATTCTTCACATCTTGAAGGTGCTCATTACTTGCAGCTTACAGCTTACGACTTATAGCTGTTACATAAAAAAAGCCCCCTGAGAACAGGAGGCTGAATAGAGGATACTTGCTTAAGGAAATCCTTCTTTATCTGCCCGAGGCAGACAAATATGTTTAGTACACGTTTGTTTGTTGAGAGAAACTTGTCCAACCCTGCATCCAGTTAACAGCACCAAAAGCTCCAACAAAAGTGCCTGTTGTAAAGAATGCACTCAAACCAGAATAATTAGCACCTGTTAATGCAGGCGATCCTGCTGCAGGTAAGAAGTTAGGAGCTGTAAAACTGAATGGAGCTGTTAATTTCGCTGCATTCTGATCAGCCAACACGGTATTTACATTTGTTCCATTGGTCATAGTTGCTAACAGCGTTGCATTAGAAAGCAAAGTCTGATTATTTGTTACAAATGGAGTAGCAGGAGAACCAGCATACTTATTATAAGAAAATACCAGGTTGTTTTTGAAAATACTTTCACCACTTAAGAAAGCATTGATTGTAGCATCAGATTCCAATGCCAATGCATTGCCATAGCTGCCAAGAATAATTGAATTTCTGAATTCAAATCTTGCAGCACGACGCCATCTGTTACCATAACGGTGACGTGCGTTTGAAGGCAACCCTGTTGTATCATAAACACTGATCAATGTAAAGTTGCTTAAAACGGGACGTGTATAAGGAGTAGCTGATGTGCCGCTTGCATCATTATCGCACTCGATCTGGTTAGCATCGTCATCATCAAAGAATTTATCACGCAGTGAAACTGCATACTGGATCTGACCATTGTAACCAAAGTCAAAGTCAAAATCATCATCACCACTTGCATAAGAAATCAGGTTCTTAGCGTTTACAGTACCACCAAAGAACTCAAAACCATCATCACCACAAAATGCAGTTTGAACGTTTTCAACAATTGTACCGGCACCAACGCCATAAAAAGTAATACCATTCAACTCACTGTTATTTTCTGCTGTAATACCTGCGAACTCAACACGCACATAACGCAGAATACCGCTGTTATCACCAGCGTCAGTGCCGCCATATGGGCGGTTGCTGCCACCTTCTGTAATAGGAGCAGGAACCAATGGACGGTTTGTAGGTGCATAACCGCAAATAGAAATACCACCCCAGTCAGAGTTAGCACGTGAACCTGCCGGTTTATCGCTTGTAAAAACAATTGGTGCATCAGCTTTACCATCAGCTACCAGTTTACCGCCTTGTTCAATAATCAAAGCTGTTTTAACAGATGCATCCGCAAGCACTACAGAACCGGCTGCAAACTCAAGTGTTGCTCCTTTACCTACATACACAAAGCCAGACAACTTATACCTTCCTTTCGGCAATGAGAGGTTACGATCAATGCGTCCACTCAATACAGAAGGTATAACAGTTGTATCTGTATTTCCATTTCCTCCAACATTCTCGTTAAAATCAACCTTAATACAAGCTGTAAATGTTAAGGCTGTAATTGCAGTAATTAATAGCTTTTTCATACTATGTTTCTTTGTGAATTTTAATTTTTATTTCGTCAAATCGTAAGTAAATCCAATAGAGAATGTAGTACCAGGCGTATAGCTGTTCCAAAGCCTGTCTGTGCCACGGGTAAATTTGTTTTTCGTGTCGATGTTCTCATAGAAGTAGAACGGCTGATTCAAAAGATCAGAAGCAGTGAAACGTAATTCGCCTCTGTTCTTCAGCACCTTTAATGAAACCTGCAGATCAACCAGGTCTCTTGGGCGTTCATAAATATCATAGATCAACTGATCTTTACCACCAGCTAATGCAAGGCGCTGGCCAATTCTGTTATACAAGAGTGATGCATTAATTTTTCCATCCTTAGCACTATACTGTAAACCAAAGTTTACTAAGTATGGCGACTGACCTTGCAACGGACGATCGAATGATTGTGACTGCCCACCTGCAGCAACACCAGACAGCTGAACAGAAGATGCCAATACTGTTACGTTTGTAAACACACTGAATACATCCAGTTTGGGAGCAATAAAGCCTAAGCTTTTGCGAACTTCAACTTCAAAACCATACGTTTGTGCTTCACCTGCATTCTGAAACTGATAACGACGAACACTACCTGCAGCCAATGCTCTCAATTCAATAGGATCTGTAAAATGTTTATAGAATACAGCTACCGAAACACCTTCATTTGCTTTTGGATACCACTCGTAACGTACATCTGCATTCCAGATATCGCTTCTACGCAAAGAAGTATCTCCACTCACCGCATAGTTCTGTTCGTAATCATAGAAAGAGAACGGAGCAATTTCTCTAAACTCAGGACGGGCAACGGTACGGTAGCCCGCCAAACGTAACTGATGTTTATTTTTAATACTGTAGCTGATGTTGAGTGATGGAAGGATATCCCATTTACTTGTATTCACAATTACACGTTGCAGATCGGAACGGACTGTGGTTAAAAACTGCTGGAAATTTTCTGCACGCACACCCCATACAAGGCGTACCTTATCAGAAAATTTATTATCAAACATGGCATATGCATTGTTGATGATACTTACACCAAAGTATTTGTCTTCGTTTTGTGTTTCATCAGCATAAATAAACTTTCCTTCACCAATATTCTGCTGATCGAATACCTGATCAAAAGGAAGAGTAAGCAATGAACTGTTTGAATTGCTTTCTAAACGATAACGGAAGTTTCTTGATTGGAAATCACGAATACGAATAAGTGTACCGCCACCTGCTTTAAACGTTTGCTTTTCGCCAGCCATTGTGAAAGGCACAGTTAAAGTACCTCCACCACCGTAAGAAAAATCTTTCAGGTTGCTAAAGAAACGGCCTGTTTCGTCTGTGATTAATGTAAAGGGATCGTTGGTTCCTGTTCTGCGTTGGTAGGAAACCGTACGCAAATCAGGTTGCGATTTTACATTCATTGAAAAGTTACCGTTCAGTTTTAACTTAATTCCTGATTTTGATAACTGCTGTTCTGCTTCAAGCTGAGATGCAAGTAATGAACGCTGGTTCAGAAAGCTGCTGCGGAAACTTATATCCTGGCCATCGAGCAAATTTCTTCCGCTTCTTACATAATAATTATCATCATACAACTGATTGTACAGGTTCTTGAATGCAATTTTGAGTTTGCGTGTTGTAAACGCAACGTTTGCAACAGCACCAACGCTTGTTGAAAAACGGTTTTGATGATCAGTAATTGAACGCTCAACTGTGCCAACAAAATCGTTGATGTTTCTATTTACATCGTAAATATTTTGTGCATTACGGTAGGTTAAGCCGGTAATAAAACCAAATGAGTTGCCGTTGTTATACTTATATCCCTTTCCAAATGTCAGGTTATAACTCTGTATAGGAGCAGCGGTTATTTTACGTTCGTTGAACACATCAGAACGGAACAGTTTAGATTGCTCAGTTTTTGATGCCATGCTGCTCTTTTGATATTGTGTACGGCTGCTAAATCCTTCAGGCATGTCTCTACGACCATTATCAAACCCAAACCAGTCACCGGTTTCACGTTGATTTGTAACAAAGTCTTTAAATGTTGACTGGGTATTAAAACCAAGACTCACGCCCACACTAAGAATGTTTTTTGTTGGAACATCCTTTGTCTGTATCTGCACCAACCCACCTGCAAACTCACCTGTTAAATCAGGTGTTGCTGTTTTGTTGATGATAATATTATCAATAAGCTGCGAAGGAATTACATCAAATGAAAAGGCTTTTTTATCTGGTTCAGACGATGGTAGTTGTGCACCGTTGATGAGTGCCTGGTTATAACGGTCGCTCAAACCACGCACTACTACAAACTTGTTATCCTGGATAGATGCACCGCTTACACGCTTCAGTACTTCGCTGGTATTTTTATCAGGTGTACGACGGATGAAATCGGCAGACAAACCGCTTGATAAAGATGTGTTGTTGCGTTGAAAACTTAATAACCCTGAAGTGTTTTCACGGCGTGCTGTGCTGCGGATCACAATTTCAGTTCCCTGCTTTGCTGCAACATCTAATAAAATAGTAATGGTATTATCGGCTTCAGCACCGGTTAATTTTACTTCCACTTCATCAACAGCCTTGGTTTGGTAACCAACTGCGGTTACAGTAAGAGTATATTTTTTCCCTGCTTCAAGATTAATGGAAAAGCGTCCTTCAATATCAGCAGCAAACGAACGATTGATCTGTGATACCGTTACTGAAGCACCCGCAACAGGTTCATTTCGCTGGTTAAGCACACGGCCATTTAAACGGATGGATTGGGCAGCTGCGGAAAGGGTAATAAGAATAAATGAAAAAAGAGCAATTAGTTTCCTCAAGTTTGTCCTTTGCATAGTATCAATTTGATGCTGCAAAGGAACTTCTGCAATGTTATGCCAAAGTGAAGACCGTGTTAAGGAAACATTACCTGCATATTAAGCCAATGTTAACAACACTAAACAAAAAAAGCGTTCTGCACCAGGTATGCAAAACGCTTCAATGAGTTGTAAATTTTCTTCTTGTACTTTTTCAAAACCGGAACTGCAACCGGCAGGTAAGCACATTATCTTTCAGATCTTCTGTATAACCGGTTAGTTGTGTTTTTTCATTCCGCACAATGGCATAGTAAAGCAGCAGCTTTACATTCTCTGTGAGGTAGTTTACATAACCAATATTGAGTGTGGAGTATTTAATATTTGCTGCTGAAAGGTTAGCACCTGGCGCTCCTATTTGTTTGCCCTTTACTTCTGTGTTTGGGTCGTACCAGTCGTACTTCAACACCAGTTGATGTTGTTCGGAAAAAAGATGTTGCAGAAAATAGAAATAAGCGCCATTGAATTGTCGAACATGAAAACCTTCATTTCCAGCCACCAGTGCCGATGGGGTTTCGCTGCTGTTGGCTGTGCCTGTTTGTGTGCCTGTAAGATATTCCCCTCTTATTTCAGTAAAGCCTTTTTTATTACGGAATTTCAGTTGCATATCTGCTCCGTAATATTTTCTTGGCGAAACCTCTCCCACATTGGTTAACG
>NZ_CAMLGT010000251.1 GCF_946479605.1 uncultured Lacibacter sp. | reverse complement strand
AATGCATGGGTATTGACGAAGAGTTTGGAAACATTGTTCATTCGTATGGATAAACATGCTGATAATGCATTGAAACTTGCACAACGACTGGAAGGAAATCCAAAACTCAATTCAGTAAAATACCCTTTTCTGTCCTCTCACCCTCAATATGATATTGCAAAAAAGCAAATGAGCAACGGCGGTGGTATTGTTACGTTTGAATTAAAAGGTGGTATTGAAAGCGGGCGCAAATTTTTGAATGCACTTGAAATGCTGTCAATGACAAATAATCTTGGCGACAGCAGAAGTATTGCTTCACATCCTGCATCAACCACGCATTCAAAATTATCGGTTGATGAAAAGAAAGCAGTAGGTATTACCGATGGGTTGGTGCGTATCTCTGTTGGTCTTGAACACGTAGATGATATTATTGCAGATATTGAACAGGCGCTGGAAAAATGCTGATCTTAATTTGATGATAAAAAGATAGCCACGCAAAGCGTGGCTATCTTTTTTATGCAGTAGTGTACAGTTGTATAAATAAAAAGCCCCGCCACGAAGGACGGGACATTATTACCTGATAAAACCAAAACAATCTTTAGCGTGTGGGCATTGTTTCGTTGCTGCCTTTTACTTTCTTCAGCAACAGGATATAACCACAACACTCTTTATTCTTTTTGTTTACCTGCACAGGTTTGATCATGTGCCATTCGCTGAACTTAGGCATATAACCATAGCTGATAATATTGCCATCCAGTTCAGGTTTTAATTTTTTATAGAACACTTGTTTTTCGTCGTAATCATACATGCGCACTTCGGTGATCTTACTGTTTGGGTCGCCCACAAATACAATGTGATACCATGCACCTTGCGTCATGGGAACAACAACAGGCATTTCAAATTCGCTTTCCATGGTCATGCTGGCTTCTTTCAATACCATAAAGCCACTTTGTTCGAACGTTTTCTTTAGACTATCGACCTGTTGTGAAATTGATTGATTACTGCAGCTTCGTTGGCGGATAACGTCCTGCGCTGTAACACTCGTGGAGAGTAACGCAAGGATGCAGATGAAAAATACGTTTTTCATATTCATACGGATTATTAGGGTTTTGCTGCTGTTTTTCAGCAGGATTTGGTACGTTTTCAGATACAAGATACCTCTTTTACTATGATATTGGACCCTTTTCAATGCAATGTTTTATTACTACGTATTTCCCCTTACGTTGATTTATGAATTTTACCTGCTGAATATACCAATAATTGTGCCTTAAAGAGTTTTATCAGCCCTTGTAAGTATAAAAAGAATTGGCCTGGGCGGTGCAGGTGAGAACAAGGTCGTTGATGCATACATGTGCGGGCAGGGTAGAGCAGTAATAAATAACATCAGCCACATCTTTAGCCGATAGGGGCTGGTAACCTTCGTACACCGCAGCTGCTTTCTTTTCATCGCCTTTAAAACGGATCATGGAAAACTCTGTTTCCGCAGCACCCGGATGGATGGCTGTTACTTTTATTTTATGTTGCAAGAGATCAATACGCATCCCTTTGCTTACACTGTCAACGGCTGCTTTGCTGGCACAGTAAACATTCCCGTTTTCATACGCTTCTTTACCTGCTGTTGAACCAAGGTTAATGATATGCCCGGCTTTGCGTTTGATCATGTAAGGAACAACGGCACGGCTCACATACAACAGTCCTTTCAGGTTGGTATCGATCATGATTTCCCAATCATCGATTTCCGCCACATCAAAATGATCACGACCCAACGCAAGACCGGCATTGTTGATCAGCACATCAATGGCTTGCCAGTTTTCGGGCAGGCTTTTAACAGCAATAAAAACTTCCTCTTTCTTTTGCACATCAAAAGGAAGCAAAAAAATATTAACTGCATATTGTTCCTGTAATTGTGTTTTGATTTCCTGCAAGCGGTCGAGTCTGCGGCCATTAAGAATAATGTTCCAGTTGTTGGCAGCAAACTGTTCTGCGCAGGCTTTTCCGAAACCGGAAGTAGCTCCGGTAATAAAAACGATCTTGCTCATGCTGTGAATGTACTGAGAAAGCCTGTTAAGCGTGCAGCAGCAAATTTATTTTTTACAGCTTGATATCTTCAATAGTGCGGTTCTGTCTGCTGCGTTCGGCGCCAAAGGCCATGAGGTGGCTTTCAACTGATACTTCAATAGAAGAACTGAGCAGTTCTTTGTTTTGCTGGTACACAGCCTGTACCCAGTCTTTCACCAGCCGATGATCTCCTCCGCCATGTGCATCTGTTTTGAGGCTCCACGAAGTTTGTTTGCGTGTTTTAAAATCAGTAAGTACAAAACTTTCCATATCGCCAATGATATCACCCTTCGATCCCATGATGCGTGTTTTTCTTCCTTCGTATGAAACATGGGCTTCCATTGAAAATGCAGCAGTGGTTCCATTTTCAAACAACATGTTCACGGTAAGATGATCGGGCTGATCATTATCCATACGGTACACACAACGTCCGTAATCGGTTACTTTTAATTGGTTAAGTATATAATCTCCCTGCTCATCTTCGTCTTCCGGCAGATCAAATACATAGGTTCGCTTACGGTCACGGTAATAGATCTGCAAGGCAGAATAAGGGCAGCTGTCTTCCACTTTACAACCATCGGTACAACGCTCAGTACTTCCTTCAGGTGCATTGGAGTTTTTAAACCAGCGCAGGTTACCAAAGCAATGCACATCGTGTACCGGACTGTTCACCAGCCAGCGGATAATATCTGTATCGTGTGATGATTTTGCCAGAATGATAGGAGCGGCCATTTTACTGTTACGCCATTTGCCACGAACATATGAATGGCTCATGTGTATATGCTCAATAGGCTCCATGTGTTGCATACTAATGATCTCACCAATCAGTCCTGCATCAATCACTTCTTTTAATTCACGGAAATAAGGTGAGTAGCGAAGGACGTGACAAACACCAACGATGCGGCCTGTTTCTTTTGCTTTCTGTAATATTAACCGGCACTCTTCTTCCGTTGGTGCAATTGGTTTCTCAAGTAATATATCATAACCTGCTTCAAGTGCAGCAAGGCAAGGTGCCGTATGCAGTTGATCGGGTGTGGCAATGATCACAGCATCGGCCATCTTGGGTTTGATGAATACTTCTTTCCAGTCTTTATAACACTGATCGGCGGAGATATTGTGTTTGCGGCTTGTGCGTTTTCTTCTTTCAGGATTATTATCTGCTACAGCTACAATCTGTAATTCATCGGGATTTTTTGTGGCATAATCGGCATAAATAGAACCACGGTGCCCTGCGCCAATCAATACCACCGTTACCGGCTTTTCAATTTTGCAGTGTTTGGGATTGTAAAACACATCATCATGCAAACCAAGAAGGCTTGCCACCTCCTTCCAACCAAGAGTAGCAATGTTGGTAAGTGATTCAACGTGACGGAGTATTTTTCGAGCGGCAATAAACTGGCGTAACGACATAGATGAACAATTCTTCTGTTAAATGATTGGTGCCTATTCTGATAAACAGTTACTTGCTGACGAGATGTATATCTGCAGGTTAAAGTTAAAGCAAGATTGTTTTAATCTGCCAATACAATTACAATATCCATCACATTTGTTTGTGTAGCACCTGTTTTTAATAAACCATTTACTTTTTCAAAGAAAGGGTAGGCATCATTTGCTGCAAGGGCATCTCCGATGGATAGTTGTTGTTCCGTAATTGCTTTCAGTAACGTTTCGTCAGCAAATGCACCAGCCGCATTTGTGGGACCATCGGTGCCATCGGTTCCGGCAGCAAGCAATGTTATTGGTTGATGTTTTTTTTGCAACTGCTGTAGAGCACATAATGCAAGATGCTGATTGCGTCCACCTTTGCCATTACCGGTAATAGTAACTGTTGTTTCCCCCCCAAAAAGAAAACAGGCCGGTTTGTTGCCGGTGTATGCATTTACTTTCTCAAGAATAAATGTAGCTGCATTTGCTGCTTCACCGGTTAACAAAGCTTCATGCATAATGGTTGTATAACCCAGCTCTTCTGCTTTTTGTTTTGCTGCATGGAGGGCAGTGGCATTGCTGCCAATAATATGATTGTGAACATTTTTTGTCAATGGGTCACCGGGCTTCACCGTGTCGTTCAATTCGCTCTTGTTAATTCCTTTTTGCAGATACTGTAAAACAGCAGAAGGTAATTGGGTTTGCAAATTGTATCGTTCAATAATATGCATGGCATCGGTAAAGCTTGTTGCATCGGCACTGGTGGGGCCGCTGGCAATATCCTGTATATTGTCGCCGGGTACATCTGAAATAATCAATGTAAACCAGCGTGCCTCTGCTGCATAGCGTAATAATTGCCCACCTTTTATTTGTGAGAGGTGGCGACGCACACAATTCATTTCATCAATGTAAGCGCCACTATTCAGCAATAGCTGAAAAGTTTGCTGCAGTTGTTTTAATGTAAGATCATCCGGTGTATCGGCCCAAAGCGATGAGGCACCTCCGCTTAATAAACAAATGATCACATCGCCGGGTTTTGCCTGTTGTAATAAGCTGATGGTTTGTTCAATAGCATGCACACTGTTTTTATCCGGCACAGGATGAGCCGCTTCAAGACAGATTATTTTTTTGAGTGGTAATGCATGCTCATATTTGGTGGTAACAATACCTGCTTTGATAGTATGACCAAGAATTGATTCTGTTGTTTGTGCCATAGCTGCAGCTGCCTTGCCTGCACCGATCACAAATAATGAACGTTGGGGAAGATCAATCACTGTTTCAACAATCTGTATTCCTTTGTCAGTAACAGCAAGATGTTGCTGCAACAGCACAGCGGGCTGCACAGCTGAAACAGCTGCATTGTAAATGGCTTCTGCATGAATTCTGTTTTGCATAAATAAGTATCAACGTAAACTTAAACAAAGATGTTTAGATGAAAACATATATCATGCCTGCTTTGTGCAGTGTTGTTCTTTTGAAGCGTTGTCGTAATAAGTTATCCATTTTGTTTTACTCATGCACAAGTGAACCACTGGCTTTATGCTTTGGTTTCCTTTTTTGGGAAACAGAAATAGTGCCTCCATCCGACATAGGGGTAAATTGGTAATGATAATTCTTGTCCTCCCAATGTCCGCTCGGTAATAAAACAAATGTTGTAGTATCTGCAACAAAGCGTATTTCCTTCATATCATCACCGGGTGATTCTGAATCCCGGTTGTAAACAGTTGTTAAGTAAATATCAAGTGGTTTGGCAGAGTCAAATTTTAAAGAATTATCAATGGCTTTAAATGCCAAAACTCCGAAGTTGTTTATATACAGGCCGCAATTCAGTTTCTTAAATGCGGAAGTGTCAAAGCTAACTTTCCCAAAAGTGTTTATCAGATGATGTTTCTTATGGGTTGCGATGGTTTGAATATTTTGTTTTTTGTTTTGATGACAGGAATAAAGGAGAGACAACATTATTAAAACATGCAGCGTTCTCATTTTTATTTACTTGTTTTTTCTACAGCACACAAT
>NZ_CAMLGT010000250.1 GCF_946479605.1 uncultured Lacibacter sp. | reverse complement strand
GTTTAAACGTTGCATTCCAGACGATCCAGTTACGGCCGCCAAAATCAATGAGCACTTTAGCATCGGCCTCATCCATCGGCAACGCAAAACCATAACGTTCCATTCCTCGTTTATCGGCCAAGGCTTTACCAAAAGCTTCGCCTAATGCAATCCCGGTATCTTCAATGGTATGATGTTCGTCGATATGCAGATCGCCATGCGTAGTAATGTTGAGATCCATTTTGCCGTGGCGTGCAATCTGGTCAAGCATGTGATCGAAGAAGCCTAAGCCGGTGTTGATGACTGCTTTGCCGCTGCCATCTACATTCAACTCTACTTTTATTTTCGTTTCGTTGGTGTTGCGTTCGTGTATCACAGTACGCAAACCCAGCTTCAGAAACTCATAAATTTCTTTCCAATGTACTGTTTCCAAAGTAATGGTTGATGCACGCAACTCCGCTACTTTGTCTTGTATTTCAGCTGCACCCAGATTGGCATCGTTGTTCATCCAGATAGCTTTACAGCCAAGATTTTTTGCCAGCTGCACATCGGTAATACGATCGCCGATGACAAATGAATTCGCCAGATCGTATTCCGGGTTGTTGAGGTATTTGCCAAACATACCAATGCCGGGTTTGCGTGTTGGCGCATTTTCATGCGGGAAAGTTCGGTCGATCAACACATCGCTGAACACAATGCCTTCATTCGCTAAACTCTTCACAACAAAATTGTGTACAGGCCAAAAAGTATCTTCCGGAAAACTGGCAGTTCCCAAACCATCCTGGTTAGTGGGCATTACCAGTTCGTAATCCAGCTCCGCAGCAATTTTACGCAGGTAAAAGAATACATCGGGATAAAAGCTGAGTTTATCAAACGAATCGAGTTGATAGGTGGGTGGTGCTTCGTTAATAAGCGTACCATCACGATCAATAAATAAGACCCGTTTACCTGTTATTTGTGTTGTTGACATTGTTGTTGTGATTGTATGCAAAGTTTGAACAAAGGTTACGAACTGTTATTTGATCTTTGCTCTTGCCGCTTTTACTTCGGCAGCTGTAACCAAACTGTATTTATTACCAAAGCTGTTGCGTACATACGTGAGCACATCTGCAATCTGCTGATCAGTTAAATGAGGTTGTCCAGGCATGGGGTTGTAATAAGTTTCACCATTGATAGTAAGCTCTTCTTCCATTCCTTTTAAAATAATATTGATGAGTTGTGGTTTTGCACCTGCCACCTGTTTTGTTTTGATCAACGGTGGATTTAAACCCTGCAAGCCTTTACCATCCTGCAAATGACAAACAGCACAGTTATCGTTGTACACTTTCTTACCACGCTCCATTGAAGCTTTTAAGTTGGGCTGTTGCAGGCTGAATGAAAACAGACCAATGCTGGCTGTAAGAATAATAGCAATTGAAAGTTGTTTCATTTCTTGTTTTATAGTTGATTGAGGCAATGAATTTACTGCACCCGCAGCAAATGCCTGTTAACTTTTCTTATGCAATAAATGAACGGAGTGCTTCCAGCAGTTCATCGTTTTCTTTAGCGGTACCAACGGTAATACGCAAACAGCCTTCGCAAAGAATTACCTTGCTTCGGTCACGCACCACAATCTGTTTCGCCAAAAGGTATTCGTAAATACCTCTTGCATCAATTACTTTCACCAGTAAAAAGTTGGCATCGCTGGGATAGACTTTTTCAACAACCGGAAGATTGGGTAATTCCACTTCCAGTCGCTTGCGTTCATTCACCAGTTCTTTGATCATGGCATTCACATCTTCGATATTGTCGAGAGCTTTGATCACCAGTTCCTGCACTGCTTCGCTGATATTGTACGGCGGTTTGATTTTGTTATAGATGCTGATAATTTCTTCACTTGCGAACGACATTCCCAAACGCAAACCCGCCAGTCCCCATGCTTTACTCAGCGTTTGCATGACCACGAGGTTGGGATAATCGGCCAACAGTGTTACCAAAGAACGTTGACGGGAGAAGTTGATATACGCTTCATCCACCACCACAATGCCATCGAAGTTGTTTAACACCATTTCAATGTCTGCAATATTGATGCTGTTACCTGTTGGGTTGTTGGGCGAACAGATCCAGATGATTTTCGTGTGCTCATCCACCAATGTTTCCATATGTGCAAGGTTCAGCTGAAAATCGTCGAGCAGCGGCGCTTTACGTAATTCAATATCGTTGATGTTGGCACTTACCTCGTACATACCATAGGTAGGCGGACAAATGATCACATTATCAACACCCGGGTTACAAAATGCACGGTAGAGCAAATCAATACATTCATCACTACCATTACCAATGAAAATCTGCTTTGGCGAGACACCTTTAATGGCCGAAAGTTTTTCTTTGATTTTGTGTTGATACGGATCGGGGTAACGGTTGTACCATTTCACCAAAGGCGAACCAATGCTGTTTTCATTTGCATCGAGGTATACCTTCGCTTCACCGTGAAACTCATCACGTGCAGAAGAGTAGGGAACAAGGGTCTTGATGTTAGAGCGGAGTAATGTATTTAAATCGAACATATTAGGAAGATAGAATTTAGGAGTTAGTAGATAGAATTTTGCTCATGTATGCTTCCAGCATTTTTGAAACTTCGTTAAGAAGCAATTGTTTATCGGTCACATCGCCAAAGCCGAGATCAGAAGATAATATCAGATAGTATTGGCATTCTTCCAATGATCCCTGAGCTATGTTAAAGAAACGAGCTTTGTCGGCTTTGCCTTTTTTCTTATATCCTTCAGCAATGTTTGCGGCAATGGAAACGGCGGCTCGTCTGAATTGAGAACTCAAACCATAAGTTTCAGATTTGGGGAACGATTCGGTGTATTTATAAACCGACAACACAAACTGATGTGCTTTTTGCCAAACAATTAGTTCCTGAAATGTCGTTGTTGCCATATAAAAGGTAAGTTGTATTACTTCTAACTTCTATCTTCTATATCCTGTGTTCTCTTCCTCACCGCTTCCGCATGCGCCTGTAATCCTTCTGCTTCTGCCATCAGCTCCACTGCTTTGCCAATCTGTTGCAATCCTTCTTTACTTAATTTCTGGAAAGTGATCTTCTTTACAAAACTATCTACACTTACACCGCTGTATGCTTTTGCATAACCGTTAGTTGGTAAGGTATGATTGGTGCCGCTTGCATAATCACCCACACTTTCCGGTGAATAGTTGCCGAGGAAGATGGAGCCAGCATTGACGATCTGTTCTGCAATGGCTTCATCATCCTTACAACTGATGATGAGATGCTCGGCTGCATATTCATTCACCAGTTCGATCATTTCGTGGACAGTTGGTAACAATATTGCCTTGCTGTTCTCCAATGCTTTTGCTGCAAATTCTTTACGGGGCAATGCTTCCAGTTGCTCTGCTGTTGCTTTCAACACCGCATCGATCATTTGTTCTGATGTACTTACCAGCAACACCTGCGAATCAACACCATGTTCTGCCTGCGACAACAGATCGGATGCAACAAAAGCAGGATTCGCTGTATCATCCGCCATTACACACACTTCGCTTGGTCCGGCAGGCATGTCAATCGCAACGCCATCTTTCTGCACTAATTGTTTGGCAGCAGTAACATACTGGTTACCCGGTCCGAAAATTTTATATACCTGCGGAATGGTTTGTGTACCGTAAGCCATCGCACCGATGGCCTGCGCACCACCTACTTTAAAAATTTTGGTAATACCCGAAAGTTTCGCAGTATATAAAATAGCTGCATTGATTGTGCCGTCTTTAGCAGGTGGTGTACAAAGAATAATTTCTTTACAACCCGCAATTTTTGCAGGTATGCTCAACATTAAAATCGTAGAGAACAGGGGAGCGGTACCACCTGGAATATACAAACCCACTTTTTCAATCGCTACTGTTTTGCGCCAGCAAAGAACGCCGGGCATCGTTTCAATTTTTTCAACCGCAGTTACCTGTTTGCGGTGAAAGGTTTCGATGTTTTGCTTCGCAAGAGCAATGGCTTCTTTCAGCTCCTTGCTCAACGATGCTTCTGCTGCAGTAATTTCTTCTTTGGTTACCTGTAATTCTGTAACAGATACTTTGTCGAAGATGGTAGCAAAGCGTTTTAATGCTTCATCACCGCTTGCTTTTACTTCGTGCAGAATATTGGTAACACTTGCCTCCAGCGAGGCTGCTTCAATAGCCGGACGCTTGAGCAATTTGCTCCACTCACTTTTCTTTGGATGTTTTATGATCTGCATATTTCTCAATCGTTCCTACGAAACGAAACGTTTTTGTTTGCATTTATTTTTCTACCCATCAGTTGTTCCTATGGAACAAAGCTGTTCAATTATACAAGTAAAGACGCAATTCAATCTCTTTGAAAGTTAAAGATGCTTATGACCACTTTTGATGCTACCAGTTCCCCCTTCAGAGGGCGGAGGGGGCTTGGGGTTACATCACCATCTTCTCAATCGGCACCACCAAAATTCCTTCTGCACCTGCTGCTTTCAACTGTTCAATTTTTTCCCAGAACTCATCTTCGCTCAATACACTGTGTACACTGCTCCAGCCGCCTTCTGCTAATGGCAACACAGTTGGACTACGCATACCGGGAAGAAGTGCAATGATCTCACTCAACTTTTCGTTTGGTGCATTCATCAAGACATATTTGTTACGCTTTGCTTTCTTCACCGCTTTGATACGGAAGAGCAATTTATCTAACAGTATTTCCTGGTCTTTGTTGAGTTTATTGTTTTTGATGAGCACCGATTGCGACTGCAGAATGGTTTCCACTTCTTTCAGTCCATTCATGAACAGGGTAGAACCACTGCTCACCAGGTCAACCACCACATCGGCCAAACCAATACCGGGAGCAATTTCCACACTGCCGCTGATCTCGTGTACTTCGCCGCTGATGTTGTTTTTCTTCAAAAACTCATTCACCAAAAACGGATAGCTGGTGGCAATGCGTTTACCATCTAAGCTTTGTACACCTTGATAGGTTTCACTACGAGGAATGGCTAAACTCAAGCGGCATTTGCCAAAGCCGAGTTTTTCAACAATCTCTGCTTTTTTGTTTTTTTCAAACAACACATTCTCGCCCACAATACCAATATCGGCTACACCATCTTCCACGTATTGTGGTATATCATCATCACGTAAGAAAAACACTTCCATCGGAAAGGTGTCGCTTTCTGTTTTCAAACGGTCTTTAACGTTGCGTAATTCAATACCACATTCGTTCAGGAGTTTTACTGAATCGTCGTAGAGTCGTCCGCTTTTCTGGATAGCGATACGGAGTTTTGCCGGTTTGTCGCTGCTGCCACCACTTAATTCACTCAGCGGTGTGTATTTTTTTTCCTGCATCATAATTGTTTTGTTGTGCTTTAAGTGTGACCTGACAGGTTAATTCAGTGAGGTAAGAGTTAAGTTTATTTCAATCTTACAAAAGTGAGCTTAACCTGTCAGGTCGTTTGATTCAGACAATAAAAAAAGGCCTACGATCCGTAAGCCTTTTTACAATATTGT
>NZ_CAMLGT010000249.1 GCF_946479605.1 uncultured Lacibacter sp. | reverse complement strand
TCAAATGTGATTCCCGTATAGTTTGTTTTCAATTCTGCTTTCTCTGCTGTTGCTGTGATGTTCTTGAATAAAATATTTGAAACCGTATCTGCCGGATTTCCCTGCATGGCCCCCACTGTTTTACACTGCACATTGATATTGCTGAAGCTGATATTGCGGACAATGGCAAACGGCTTTTCGGTACTGCCGCCCATATCGTAGAACTGTGTCCATGGAGCCATGCTGATAATAGTACCGCATTTGCCGGTGATATTTTCGATGCGGATGTTTTCATATACCTGGTAAGTATCAGGCCGCATCTTCAACCGCAGGATCGATGTATTGTGCTCCATCCTGCAATTACGCATCACAATATTGCGTGCATGAATACTTTCACTGCCCAACGTTAATGTGCCATGCGATTCACCAAATACACAGTCTTCAATTAAAATATCTTCCACGACGCCGTTCTCTCCACGTTTGTGTGCATCAGGGCCTTTGCCTCCTTTAATACATACCGCATCATCATTTACGGAGATATAACATTTCCGTACCGTTACTTTTTTGCACACATCAATATCAATCCCGTCGGTACTCGGTGCCTTCACCGGTTTGAATGGGGAACGGATATCACAGTTTTCAATGAGCACATTAGTACATTGATACAGATGTGTTGTCCAGAAACCGGCATTGTGCAGCTTCACATCTTTGATGGTTACATTGTTGCTGCCCCAGATAAATACCAACCGTGGACGATGCACTTCGAGATTGGTTGCGGAACGTCCGTGTTGTTTCACCGAATCACGATAGAACCAGAAATATTCCCAATACTTTAATCCATTGCCGTCAATCGTACCCGGCCCATTGATCTGGAAACTATCTACATGATACGCATTGATGAGTGCTGCATAATAATAAATGCTCCGTCCTTCCATGCGTGAAGGAATCAACGGATAGTTATCAATATGATCGGAACCTTTCAGCCTGGCTCCTTCCTGCAACAACAGTTTTGTTTTGGGTTTGAAGAACAAAGCACCTGTTAAGTACACACCTTTCGGAATAACAATGGTGCCGCCACCGTTTGCTTCGGCTTTATCAATTACTTTTTGAATAGCGGCTGTCTGCAGCGTTGTACTGTCGTTGCTTACTCCATAGTTGCTGATGATGTATTCCTGTGCGTTTGCAACAGCTGCAACTGCCAACCAACTGATCAATGCGATTATTTGCTTCATAAAATCTTTACTCCTTTTTTGTTGCCTGCAATGGGTGCATCTCTGTCGCACACAATTTCATTGTTTACATATTTCAACTCTGCTACCTGTATCACACTGCGCTTCTCATCAAACGAACCTTTGGCTGCCGGGTTGGCTTTGCTTCTGCCGGGATGCGTGAAGTAATACACAAACGCACGACCATCTTTAGTGACCAGCACATCACACTGTCCGCCGATTGCCTGGTCATCTTTTCCTTTGCCCGGTTCTTCGAGTATACGTTTGCTTTGTTTGGTCCAGTTCAACAGATCAGAGGAAGAATACACTTCCATGCCTTTCCATGCATCCACAATCATAAAGTATGTTCCTTGCCAGAAGAAAGTCTTGGGTCCTTCTCCTCTTGCTGCAATGGCTTTGCCTTTGTCAACCCAGTTGTATAAATCTTTACTGTCGGCATAATAAATACTCTTGCCATCCTTCTCATTGTTGTACCACATGCGGAAGGTTGTATCGTTGATCTTATACACCGAAGCATCGATCACCTTTTCGTTAACGAGTTTTAACGTTGATTGATAATTCCAGTTGCGTAAATCCTTACTGGTTAAATGCACAATCACTCTCGGATGATTCCAGTCTTTGAATGTGCCGGGTACATAGGTGAGATACATGTGATACGTTCCTTTGTGTTCAATTACATCGGGTGCCCAATGCGTATAACCAACATCGGGACGATAATTGATATTCGCCGTATCAACGTATTTCCAATGAACCCCATCTTTACTTTCTGCAATACCAATGCGTGTGCCATGTACCCATTGCACGGTTGAATCCTGTATGGAAGCACGACGATTGGTGTACAGCATCCACCATTTCTTTTTGGCTTTGTTGTAGATGATGACGGGATCGGCAGCGCCGTGATAAACGGGATCATCATACAAAGGTTTTGGGACTGCGTTTGTTTGTGCAGAAGAAGTTTGAACCACGAAGGCACAAAGCACACAAAGAATCACAAAGGAGGTTTTCAAATTCTTCATTTTGATACAGCTTTTGTTTGTCCGTCTGACGCCCTCGTCTGACGGAGTTAACCATCGTCAACACCCACCCCTTGTGTTATGTTGATTGTGTTGGATGTTGCCACCCCTCCCGGGAGGGGATAGACATGCAGAATGTTCGGCACTCACTACTCACTACTAACTACTCACCACCTTCAATGCATTTGCATAAAACTCTGCAGGTCGGTTTTCGGGAAAGCTTACCAGCAATCCTTCTGCTGTTTGTTCAAATGCAAGTGATTGTTTGGTACTTAGTAATTCAACCTTGCTTATTTTCTTTTTGTAGTGTTGACTGTTGCTGCCCAAATTTTTAATGAGCACTTTGCCATTCTCCGGCCAGCCCATCACCGTTGCATACAACACATCGCCTTTCACCACAAAACGGATATCCTGCGCTTCCATGGGTTTGCCCTTGCCTTCGTTAAAACCTTGCGCTGACAACGGTGCTGTGTTTTCCAATGCAGGGCCTTCACCAAAAATGGTCCACGGTCTTGTATCGTAAATACTTTCGCTGTTGGCCTTCATCCAACGGCCAATCTCTTCAACGATCTTTCGTTCATCGCTGTCAATGGTGCCGTTGCCTTTCACCGGTACACTCAACATCAGGTTACCATTCTTACTCACCACATCCACCAACGTATGAATCACTGTTTTTGCAGACTTATACCGATGATTATCGAAGATGGGTTTGTTGTAATGCCAGCTGCCGATGCAGGTATCGGTTTGCCAGGGCAATGGTTCAATGCTGTTGCTTTGCCCACGTTCAATATCCCACACCATGCATTTGCGTTGCTGTTCGTTTAAAATCTTTCCGTTGATTACAGCCTGCAATGATCCTTTTGTTTTGATGCTTTTGTTGTAGAGATGAGCAGCGATCTTTAAGCCCACATCACTGATGGGGTATAAAGGCAACACCGTATCATCGAAATAAACCACATCGGGATCGTATTTGTCAATGAGATCGATGGTGCGTTTGAAAAACTTCTCACAATACGCTTTATCCGGCACACTTACACCTGCACCCCAATCCCACTGCGCATGAATCACTGCATTATCAGTACTCTCTTTACTCAATGCATGATTTTGTGCATACAGTTCCTGCGGATCCAATCCTTCCCACCATTTTCCTTTGCCGTCTCTCTTTGTGAGTTTACCATCGTAAGGCACTCCTGCTTTCGGTCCGTTCTTATCCGATCGTTGTGCCGTTTCATACCAGCTCCATGCATGGGCTGCATGTACGCTTACACCAAAATGCAAACCTTGTTTGCGTGCAGCCTTGGCCCAACCTCCAACTAAATCTTTCTTTGGTCCGATCTTCGTTGAATTCCAGTTATGGTATCTACTGTTGTACAGATCGAAATTATCATGATGGTTTGCGAGTGCCATAAAATATTTCGCACCGGCATTTTTATATAACTCCAGTAACTCTTCGGGATTCCATGCTTCTGCTTTCCATTGGTGGATGACATCTTTAAACCCAAACTCCGAAGGATGACCATACTTCTCTACATGGTATTTGTATTTGCCATTTCCTTCCATGTACATCTCCCGTGCATACCAATCACCAAACTCGGGTTCGCATTGCGGTCCCCAATGGGCCCAGATGCCGAACTTGGCATTGCGGTACCAATCAGGCGTTTTGTATTGCTGCAATGAATCCCAGTTGGGTTGAAAAGGTCCGTCTGCAATCTGCAGATCATCTCCTGAAAAGAAAGCAGCAGCATCGGCATGTTGTGCCAGCCATACTGCAGGAACAGAAGCAGCTAATTGCTTCAGTAAGGTTCTACGGTGCATAGATTTATTTTAAAGCGGTGATCGTAACAGGCCCGAGTAATCCCGATGATAACGGACTCCAGGCGGCTGCTGTGAAGATACCTTTCTTTGCGTTTTCAGCCTTGCGTGCAGGCATGTTGGTGTTGTAAAATATTTTCCATGGAAGATTATTCTTGTCCATGTAAATAATGCGGTTGGCCATTAAGTTGGCGACAACAATTTCCAGTTTGTTAGTGGATTGCATAGCTGATGCAGGAATGACACATTGAAAGACCGGTCCGATAACCGTTGCGATCTTTTTGCCATTGAGTATAACTTCTGCAGTTTCATCTACAGTACCCAGATCAAGTAACCATGATGTCGCACTACCTTCCGGTTTTGCAAAGGAGATTGTATACTTCGCAGTACCTGAGAAGTTCTTTGCATCATCGCCTCCGAGTTCTGTCCATGATTTTAATACAGTTGTTTTGATTGTTGCAGGAATGGTTGGTCCGCCTTCGAGGAAACTGATCGTCCACTCTCCTTTTATCTCCTGAGGTTGTGCGATTGTTTCTTTGTACGGAAATGCTTCACCTGTTTTCTTTGTTGCATAGGATTGCACAATGATGGCTTCGTACGATTGCAATTGCAGCAATACTTCCACTGCACCACTGCTGTTCTTCCGCCATTTGGCTAAACCTTTCTTGTTATTCATGGCATCGAACAATGCAACAGATGCTGCATTCGTGTGCAGTTCGATCCATTCTTCAAACGGTTTATCAGTGCGGTTATTGATGAGCCACACGGTTCCTTCTGCATTCTTCCTGCGCAAGACAGACAATCCTTTTTCTGCATAACTTTCTTTTCTTGCCTTTGCAACACTTAACAATGCTTCCAGTTCATCACTCACCACAAATTTGCCTTTGCCAACGATTGCCTGTTGTATATTGTTTGTTGAAGTAAATTTCAACCGGCTGATGAGTTGCTGAAATGTTTTTCTTCTTGCATCGAGTTGATGAAAGCCTGGCACATCATTCGGCAGATTTTTATAGACCAATATGGTTGCACCCTGCTGCGCCAGTTTCAGCAATTGCTGCATTGCTTTTTCAGTAATGAGTTTATTAGCAGGCAACAGAATCGTACGATATACATTGCCGCTGCTGATAATATTGTTACCGCTGTTGGTAAACTTCTGCAACTGGCGTTCACTGAAGAAATCGAAACTATATCCTTTCTCTACCATCCATTTTGATACATGTTCAAAATCGGTGTTCACAAAATTCTTTTCCATGCCATCAAAATGCTGTAACAATACATTACCAGGTTCTGCATATCGATCAACGATGGGATAATACAGTAACACATCATTATCCGGTTTTCCCTTTTGTAAAAAACTTTGTGTTCTTGTGATATAAGAATTTAATGCATGGAAATCTTTCCATTGTGGATTGGTGGGTTGAAAATGCACTGCTGCATAAAACAACCAGCCGGGCCACTTCGCTTCTTTGGGCGAATACTCGGTACCGTGATAAAAAATATGATTCACACCGCCGAGAAAATACAGAT
>NZ_CAMLGT010000248.1 GCF_946479605.1 uncultured Lacibacter sp. | reverse complement strand
GTGAGAAATCTGCCACTCGCCAAACGTCATTTCGAACACTCGGGGCTGCGTAGCAGCGGACCCAGGGAGTGAGAAATCTGCCACTCACCAAACGTCATTTCGAGCACTCGGGCTGCGTAGCAGCGGACCCAAGGGTGAGAAATCTGCCACTTCTGAAACCTGCATCACCACTCTTTTACTTGTTCCCATAAGTCATTCCATTCAGGGTTCATTGATTTAATCAAAGCCTCTTTCTTTTCCCTTCTCCATTTTTTTATTTCCTTTTCCCTTACAATTGCCTCTTCAATTGATCCAAACAACTCATAGTAAATTAACTTCTCCGTATTGTATCGATCTGAAAAGCTCTTTTTATAAAAATGCTCCCGATGTTGTTGTATGCGGATAAACAGATCAGATGTAACACCTATATATAAAACGGAGTGCGATTTGTTTGTAACAATATAAACTGCGCCGCCTCTTTCCACTCGTTTCTTAACTGTAAGATTTCTCTCTACCCGTCATGTCGAATTCACAGGGTTCGGCAGGAACGAATCTGTGAATGAGAAATCTTATTCTTAAAAACACGATCCTCATGTATAAGATTTCTCCTGTATCGTTCATAAATCATCTCGCCGCTTTATAAAACTGCTCGATCATCTTCACACTCTGCATCCCCTCTTCACCGGAAACATACTTCTGCTGCTTCCCCGCAATCACCTGCAGAAACGCATCATACACGTTTGCATGATTATTCATCGACCCCTGGTAGCCTTTGTATTGATTGACCTGATGACCTTCCGCAAGTTTCGATACATCGATCAACACAGGCTCCTGGTATTCGATCGTATTCAAATAAGGTCCGCCGATTTTGATCGTTGCTTTTTCCGCAAGGATCGTAACAGAACCTTCGTAATTTTTATTGGTAGTATTGATGCTGTAATGCAACGTACCCGGAACACCCTGTTTCGTGACAAAAGAAAAGACACCCGTATCTTCCACCTCAATGATCTGTTTGTGTGCAAGATTGTCAACAACACCAGTTGCTGTTTTTAATTCGCCGAAAAACCAATACAGCAGATCAATAAAATGACTGAACTGGGTAAACAACACGCCGCCATCCAGTTGTTTGGTTCCTCTCCATGCAGATTGCCGGTAATACCTGGCAGGTCGGTTCCAGAAACAATTGACCTGAATGCTGTAGATCTTGCCAAGCTTTTTTTTATCAAGCAGCAACTTAACAGCTGCAACCGGGGGATTAAAACGGTTCTGCTTAACGATCAGCAAATGCTTCCCGGCCTTCTCTGCAGAAGTGATCATTTTTTTGGCAGCAGCTGTGGTAATAGCCATTGGCTTTTCACACAACACATGCAACCCGCTTTTCAAACCGGCAATGCTGTGTGCTGCATGCAAACCATTGGGCGTACAAACAACCAAAGCATCAGCTTTCTCGTTCTGCAGCATATCCTGCAGCAACGTATAACCATAACAGGCATACTTCGCCGAAAATGCTTTCACTTTTTTTTCATCAACATCACACACAGCAACCAGATCCCCTTTCATGGCAGCAAGTGCAGCATGACGCTCACCAATTGCTCCGCATCCAACCAATAAAAAACGAACTGCTTTCATTAAGCTGCTTCGATGATCTTTTTTAGCCGTTCTTTAAACTGCTCAAATGAAAAATACATCAACATATCACGTTGAACTTTCGAAGGATTCTTTTCCTTGTTGATGGCGCTCACTACTGCAGCACTGATCTCTTCTTCGCTATCTGGATCAACCAGCAAACCAAGTTTGCCAAACTGCAACGCCTCTGTACTCCCATCCTTATTCCCTGCAATCACAGGTAACCCGCAAGCCATGGCTTCTGTGTACACAATGCCAAACCCTTCCCCCTTGCTGGGCATCACAAACACATCGGCAAGTAAATAATGATCGGTCACTTCTTCATCGGCAATAAATCCCGGCATCAGCACATGCTTTTCCAGGCCAAGTGAACCAATGAGTTCATGCATCCGCTTTAACTCCACGGGGTCAGCTTTACCCGCAAGGATATATTTGATGGAAAGATGCTGTTCTGATAATTGCGGCAATGATCGTACGATCGTATCATAACCTTTATACCCTTCCTGGCTGTTCAACCGGGTAAGTGTAAAGATCACTTTTTCATTTCCGGTTAATTGATAGCGCTTCATTAGATAATCCGGTTTTGCAAAACTGACGGGCAGTTGGAAAAACGGGTCGATCGTATTCGGGAAGACGCTTATTTTTTCTGCAGCAATACCTTGCTGATCGCTCAGTTGCTGTTTGGTATAATGACTCACAGCAAGCAATTCATCAGCCAGCTCCAGCACTTTTTTTTTGAAACCGCTGACCGGTTCAAACACTTCAATACCGTGGCAGATAACGATCAGTTTTTTACGTGGCGACAATAATTTTGCGATCACACCGATCACGGCAAGGTTCAGGTGACCAAGCACAACAACATCATTCTTCAATGCCTGCCTGATAGACCAGAACACAAATTTCAGTCGGCGTCCTTTGAAGGAATGATACGGGTGTGTCGAAGTGTATTGCTCATCGGCCGATGTATCATACATGCCGGCAAAACAAAGCTGCAACGAAAGACCGGAAGAAAGATCATTCAACGCTTTGATAAAAGCACGGTTGAATTTTTCAATACCACCTGTATGCGAAAAAGAAGTAAGCGTTAAAAATAAGATCCGCTGTCCGTTCATAGAGTGCTTACTACTAAAAATCTTCTGTTTGAAAAGAAAGGCAATTCGTTTATGATAATGCCACTTAGGAGATTCCCCTCCTGGGAGGGGCAGGGGTGGGTTAACCCTGCTGTTGAAATCTGCTCATCAGCAACGCACACCAGTAACGTCCCCACGATAATTTTTTCTGTTTGAAATGAAGGTACAGTTCCTCTTCTGCACGGTTGGAAGGTTGAATAAATTCATTCTCTTTTAACCAACCTTCAAACGGGAAAGTAAAGCCCTGCTTTTTGCGTTTCCAGATGGCTTCCGGTAACTCATCCTCAAATGCTTTTACCAGCACATATTTTGGCGGCACAGGTTTAAACTTAATGGCTTCATCAATGGCTGCAGCCATCAGCATCACTTCTTTGTCAAGAAAAGGCACACGTATTTCCAGCCCATGCCACATACTCATAAAATCAGAATCTTTCAGCAATTGATTCTGCATATAAAAATTTGTTTCCAGCCAGCTGATCCTGTTCCCGTTTGTTAACGTGCTCACAGGATAATATTCGCTGAGTGCAAACAGGTCTTCTTCAATTTCCTTCTCCGTTGTACCAAGCAGTGAGGCAACAGATACAGGTGTAAAAATCCCCCGGTAACTTAAGTACTCTGCTGCCGTACTCTGCATACCTGCATAACTCAGTTTCCGTACACGATGATCAGGGAATCGCTGCAGTCCTTTCAGCAAACGGTCAGGCACTTTCTGCACATACTTCATTTTCTTTTGCTGCTGAAAAGAAGGATAGCCCCCGAAAAGCTCATCGGCACCCACGCCGCTTAACACCGCTTTCAGTCCGTATGCTTTGGCATACATCGATATAAAATAAGTATTGATACCATCAAGCGTTGGCTGGTCCATGGCCTGCATGGCATCTGTCAATTGCGCATTGAAAATATCTTTTGTTACTAAAAAAGACTGATGTTTGGCACCTGTCTTATCAATGATCAGTTGCTGGTATTTTTCCTCTGAAAAGGCTTTTTCATTGAACACGATCGACAACGTATGCAGGTTGTCTTTTTTGGTATGACTGGCAATCAGCGTCAGCAAACTTGAATCAATACCACCGCTAAGGAACAAACCAATCGGTGCATCAGCAATAAGATGACGTTCAACTGCCTGCTCCAGCGTTTCATGCATCAGTTGCAGTGCTTCCTGTTCATTTTTTATCTGGCCGGTAAAACTCCATTTAAAAAATCGGTGCTCTTTCTTTTTTAAGGAAGGGAGATCGATCACCAGGGCCGTTCCTTTTGTTAGCGGCACAACATCTTTAAGCGTTGTGACCGGCTCGGGTAAATGACCAAACGTTAAAAAGGCGGATCGCCATTTCTGGTTTTCTTCAAATACTTTTTCAGTTGTCGAAAAAGCCCTGATCTCTGAGGCGAAATAAAGACAATGCCGGTCGAGATAATAATACAAAGGCTTGATACCGGCATGATCCCTTGCTAAAACCAATTGTTGCTTTCGCTCATCAAGCAGGGCAAGGGCAAACATGCCATTGAAATACTCAAATGCGTCCACGCCCCATTGGCGATACGCTTTCAATATCACCTCTGTATCACTTTCCGTTTTGAAAGTATGCCCGTAATGCTGAAGTGTGGAGCGAAGTTCAGGATAGTTATAGATCTCACCATTAAAAACGATCTTGAGCTCAGCATCGATCATCGGCTGATGACCCGCTTCACTCAGGTCGATCAGGGACAAACGCCGGTGACCAAGTGCCAGCGGCAACGACGGATGAACAAATAAACCGGCTGAATCAGGACCACCACGCTGCATTTCATCACGCATGGCAATCACCTGCTCTTCAAGGTTCTTCAATGATGGATCAAAAATTCCGGCTATGCGGCACATCGGGTAAAAAAATCACTGTTAAAAAATCCTGAACCAAAACGCTGAATAACGCTGAACATAAAATAGGGAAGAACAAGTGAAAACAAACTCCCAACCCCAAATTCCAAATCCCCAATTCCAAATTCCTAACCCCATCCTCTCTACTTGATCCCGATAAACTGCAACACCTTATTGTACCATTTGTTTTTCGACGGATCGGTATCATAGTAACCATAACCATAGCCATAACCATAGCCATAGCCATAACCATAGCCACCATAACCATAATAACTGTTATAGCCTTCTACCTTAATATCATTCACAAGCATACTCACCGCAGGAAATTTCTTCTGTTGGTAAAGATCTTCCAGCATTTGCAACTGCTTTTTGAATGTGTAGCGTTGACGGATGACAAACAAAGTAGTGTCGGCAAACTGTGCAAGCGTCATCGCATCGCTCACAAGACCTACAGGGGCTGTATCAATAACCACCGCATCAAAATGATCCCGGCAGAATTCAAATAACTCTTTCACTTTGGGCTCAAGCAACATTTCCGACGGGTTAGGAGGCGTAGGTCCGCAGGCGATCACAAACAGGGTGTCTGTATCCGGTACCTTGATTGGCAATTCTTCCAGCCCGATTTTTCCGATCACAAAATGAGTGATACCAAAGGCCCTTTGCAAACCAAGTCCGCTCACCACCTTCGGTTTACGTAAGTCAAACTCAAGGATAACGGTTCGCTTACCGGTTAAAGCAATGGAAGCAGCAAGATTGGTGGCGGCAAAGGATTTACCCTCTCCACTGAAAGAAGAAGTAACAAGAATAACCGGGGTACGGTCCTTCTTCAAAACAGGCTGCAGGTTCGAACGGATGATCCGGAACTGTTCCGCAAGGATCGTACGGCTGTTCTTCACAACCACCATCGTTTGTCCCTTATCGTTATGTCCCAGCTCACCGATCACAGGCATTTTTGTAACCTTTACAATATCCGCCTTCGTGGTGACCCTG
>NZ_CAMLGT010000247.1 GCF_946479605.1 uncultured Lacibacter sp. | reverse complement strand
TACAACTGCGAGTCGATCTTATTAATGATGTCACCAAAATGTTCTTCATTCTCGGCAAACTTATTATTGTCAACATCAATTACCAGTAAGCTGCCTTCTTTATAATTCTCGATCCATTTGTTGTAATATTCATTCAGTTTCTTCAGGTAATCAAGACGGATATTTTCTTCGTATTCCCTGCCACGTTTCTGAATCTGTGCAACAAGCGTTGGTACTGATGCTTTGAGGTAGATCAACAGATCCGGCGGCGACACCATTGTTTTTAATGTAGAGAAGAATGAAAAGTAATTATCAAAATCACGTTTGCCCATCAACCCCATATCGTGCAGGTTAGGTGCAAAAATATGTGCATCTTCAAAAATGGTACGGTCCTGAATAACGGTTTCTGTACCACGTTGAATTTCCAGCACCTGGTTCAAACGGTTATTCAAAAAGTATATCTGGAGGTTAAAACTCCAGCGGGGCATATCTTCATAAAAATCGTTGAGGTATGGATTATGATCCACATCTTCAAACTGGGGAATCCACTTGTAATGCTTGGCAAGCATTTCTGTTAACGTTGTTTTCCCTGCGCCGATATTACCGGCTATTGCCACATGTTTGGGTTTTTTACTTTTCGCCATAAACTGTTTGAAATTCCAAAAATCAAAATCCAAGAATGTTCAATGTAGAGAATCTTTTTGGATTTTGGTTTCTGTACTTTGGATTTTTTAGTAATAATTCAGCCCCATTGCATCACGCACAAGTTCAATTGTTTTCAAGGCACTCACTCTTGCTTTTTCGGCTCCCTGCTGCATTACCCTTTTGATGTACGCATCATCGGCTTGTATAGCAGCAGCCTTCTCCCTGATGGGGGCTATAAACTTCGCCATATCATCACCCAACTGCTTTTTCATATCGCCATAGCGAATAACACAGTTGTTATAATCTTCTTCAAACTTTTGCACAACATCCGCTTCACTAACAAGGCGCATCAGCTGAAAAATATTCTCAATATAGTCGGGCTTGGCTGAATTGGGTTCTGTTGGTCCGGCATCGGTTTTTGCCTTCATCACCTTTTTACGGATCAGGTCATCATCGTCTGCCAGGTAAATCGTTGCGTTCTGATTTTCACTTTTGCTCATTTTCCCTGTTCCATCAAGGCTGGGAACTTTTATTAACTCACTTCCATAATTAAAAGCAAGCGGTTCAGGAAATACATCGCCATAGCGGTGATTAAAGCGATTGGCAAAATTTCGGGCCATTTCAAGATGCTGTTCCTGGTCTTTACCAACAGGAACATAACTGGCACGAAACAGGAGAATATCTGCCGACATCAGTACAGGATAAGTAAGTAACCCGGCATTTACATTATCAGGATGCTGGCGTGCCTTATCCTTAAACGTCGTTGTCTTTTCCAACTCGCCTTTATATGCCAGCATATTCAGGTATAAATACAGCTCTGCAGTTTCGTATACATGGCTTTGACAGTAGAATGCTACTTTCTCAGGATCAAGTCCACAGGCAATATTCTCTGCAAATACACGACGCACATTTTCTTTCAACTCCTTTGTATCCGGATGTGTAGTGAGCGAATGCCAATCAGCCACCATAAAATAGCATTCATACTCTTCCTGCATCTTTACATAGTTACGCATGGCACCAATATAGTTGCCCAGGTGCAGGTAACCTGTGGGGCGAAGGCCGCTCATTACAATCTCTTTCTTCGTACTCATATCAACAATTTCATCTACTTTTTTGTAAGTGGGCGAAGATAAAACTTGTTACCCGCAGGGCATAAAAAAATCTCCCGCAAAACGGGAGATTTTTTCTTTATTCAAAAGAGGGAATTAATAGCTTCTCAACTTCAGTTCCACCCTACGGTTTTTAGCTTTACCAGCTGCTGTTTTGTTATCAGCAATTGGTTTATCGCTTCCATAACCTGCCGAAGTTAAACGGCTGGCATCAATACCCTGAGACACGAGGTATGTTTTTACAGCTGCTGCACGGTTTTCTGAAAGAGTCTGGTTTTTTGCCGCATCACCAGTATTATCTGTGTGACCTTCCACATCAAGCTGTAGTGTCGGGTTTTCTTTCAGGATTGTTGCAACTTCATTCAAAGGAGCGTACGATTTTTTCTGTAACTGGGCGCTACCTGTGTTGAAGAATACGCTGCGAGCTGCAAACTCGATTTTTGTTTTAATTTCTTCTTTGATCTCAGGACAACCTGCATTTGAAGCTACACCAGCTACATTAGGGCATTTGTCTTCTTCGTCATTTACACCATCTTTATCTGTATCCGGAACAGGGCAACCATTGTAACGGGCAACACCAGCTACGTTAGGGCATTTATCTTCTTCATCGTTAATGCCATCTTTATCAGTGTCGGGAATAGGACAACCATTGTAACGGGCCAAACCAGCCACATCGGCACACTTATCATCTTTATCGGCAATACCGTCTCTATCCTTATCCGGACAGCCACGCAATGCAGCCACACCTGCTTCATCAGGACAAACATCATCAACATCCAACACACCATCACCATCCCTGTCTTTGGGAACTTCAGGAGCCGGAGGAGGTGGCGGAGGTGCAGCCTGGCGCTCTTTTAAAGGAAGGCTAAAACCTATTGCATGAAACAAATTATAATTTGCTCTTGATGTAACAGGAACTCTGTAACCAGTATTAATGTGCATAAATACAACATCAGAAAAATTAACCTGCAAGCCAGCCCCAAATGGCATATAAGCCATAAAGTTTGTTCTTTCTTTTGAAGCTCCGATACCTGCCTGTAAATAAGGTACTACCCAATAGTTGTCAGGAAGTAATTTGATATTGATGTTTGCATCAGCCTCTAAATAAAAATCTCTTCCATTACTCACATCAAGTGTGTTTCTTGAAGGGTAAGTAAGAAATGAACCTGTGAGACGGCCCATAAAGTCGAGATTATTCGTAATGCCTTGAATGTAGTGCACAGATAATGCGGGATTAAAGCGGTTTGGATGAAACCATTTCCTGTCAAGAATCGCCCTTGACAAACCTTGGGAACGCATCACGTCTGCATTTTTAAAATCAATATCAGCAAACTGAATCCCGATAGCGGGGAGTTTCTTGAGGTCTTTGTTTTGGGCGCCTGCAGTTAAAAAACTACAAAGTACTACCAACAGGGTGCAAAATTGTTTCATAATATGAATTGTTTTGGAATGAGCAAAAATAACGGTAGGTAGCTTAATGATAAAATTAATTACCCACATTCTTGGCAGCTCAATGTTATTTCTCCGGAGGCTTTTTGCCTAATACTTCAATTTTTACACGGGTTAAACCGCTCTTTAAAAAACCCAGTTTTGATGCTGCTGTTCTGGAAAGGTCAATAATGCGTTTATTCTTGTGATGCAACCTGTCGTTGATCTTCACCACTACTTTTCTGCCGTTCCGGAGGTTGGTTACCCTTACATAGGTTCCTAAGGGAAGGGTGTTATGCGCAGCCGTCATTTTCTGATTGCTGAATATTTCACCATTGGCTGTTTTACGTCCATTGAACTTGTTGGAATAAAAACTGGCCATTCCGTATTGTATCCTGGGCTTGCCGTTTGTTTTTTTAACAGGCGCATTACTGTCTCGTTGCGCTGTTGCAGGAAAGAGTATTACCGATAGGAATAAAACAAAAAGAAGGCAGAATTTCTTCATCAATCGTTATTTGTTTAAGAAATAGGCTTCACGTGCCTGCTTGTCTTCATGATAAATGTCCTCAAAAAAAACAAGCTTTCCCTCTTTACCAATGGCGGTAAAGTAACGGAAATAAACCGGAAGTCTGGTTTTTACCTTTACAATGTGCTTTTCCTTTCGCTCCAGCCAAACTTTGATCGAATCACTTTTTACCCGTGCAGGATCTTCTTCATAATTACTGCTGTCTAATGCTGAGATATAATACGTAAGCTTCTCCCATTCCTGTACACGCACACAACCATGACTTAATGCCCGCTTTGCATTTTTAAACAGGTAACGCTGATTGGTATCATGCAGATAAACTGAATACTTATTGGGGAAATTGAATTTTAGTATGCCTAATGCATTATCATCGCCACTACCCTGCACTATTTTGTATGGGATTCCCTTTTTGTATTTCGTCCAGTCAACACTGTAAGGATCTACTTCCTCACCCTCCCAAGTCAACAACGAATATCCTTTCTTGGCAAGATAGCCGGGATTCTTTTGCATAGCAGGTACGATCTCCTTCATGATAATACTATTGGGTATTGTCCATTGCGGATAAGTAACCATATCGCTGATGCGGCTGGTGAGCAATGGTGTGCGTGTATTAGGTTTTCCAACCACTACTTTACTTTCAATCCGCAATGTATCATTATCCCACAGTTCAAGTTTATAACCCGGCAGGTTTACCCAAATATACCGTTCAGGCATTTGTGGCGGAAGTACTTTATACCTGTCAAGATTAATAGCAATGCGTTTAAATTTTTCAGCATCGGTATTATTCAAATAACGAACAACCTGCACACCAAACTTACCATCAACCGTCATCTCCTTTTTTCTTTGCAGTTTTATGAGTGCTTCTTTCAACTGTGCTGTATCCACCTGTTCCAGTTGCCAGCTGAGCAAACCTTCTTCCTGAAGTCGCTTTGTGAGCGACTTTATAAATGCAAGTGAATCCTTATAGGGATATGAAACGTAAGTAAATTTTTTCTCTACGTCAGCACTATCTAAAAAATGCTTCATTGCTTCTTTTAGATCAGCATAACCTTTATGAGCGGGTTCAAGCGAATGAAATACTTCCGAAATGTTTTTCCCTTTTACTACCTGGCTCAATGTTGTCTGATAAAATTTATTCGTTAACACTGAATCGGGATTAAGAAAAGTGCTGTCTCTTTTTAAACGACCGATATGCAGATGAGAAGCGATTGCAAAAAAAGCATCCGTCAATAGCACATCGGCCTTCGACCATAATGCAGCATCACGACGATCGCCAACCGCAGCTGTATCTGCCGCAAACCTTCTATTGATCGTATGCAGTGCTGTATAATGATAATCCGAAGGGAACAATCCATACAACCTTGATTGCTGAATGAATTGCAGTAAGGAATCTGCTATCGGTAAAAAATGTTCATTGCTGCTCCAAACAGCAGCATAATCAGATTGTTCATAATAATCTGCAACAAAAGCAGAGCGGGAAAGCACTGAGCTGTCATCAGCCTTTCCATCGTCTGATATGCGTGAAAGAAGATGTGAAATATTGGTTTTTACCCGTTCATTCATTTGTTCAGGCTCAGTAACAATATCCTTTACTTCTTCTCTTTCACCATTACCACAGGCATTTAAGAAGAACAAGGAAAGAAACAACAGGAATAAAGAAGAAATACTGATGGTCCGCTTTCTCATGTATTAATTACATTTATTGCACCATCACCAAATATTTTACAGTAATGGATGCTTTTCAGATAGTCAAAATAGTGAAACGGTTGCACATAGCAATCGTCCCCATCCTGTTTTTTTACTTGTTGGTTTTACCTGCCTGTGCACAGCCGCTGAAAACCAGCAGCTATGGCGTACACTACATCGATTCTGAAAAAAAGTATAAGAAAACAGTAACACAGA
>NZ_CAMLGT010000246.1 GCF_946479605.1 uncultured Lacibacter sp. | reverse complement strand
TGGCACGGGAAGCAATAGCAGCAAGCAATGTAAAAACAAGACTCATGCTGATGCCGCCAAGCAGTGTAATGCCAATATATTGAGCGGCATTTACAAAAGGCGATCCCAGGAAAAAGCTAAACGTGATGAGGCTTAGCAAACTCATAACGAGCATGAGCAATACATTGTAAAATAGCTTGGCAAGAATAAATTCCTGCGGGCTGGCAATGGTATAATAATACAGCATGCGGCCACGGCTTTCCTGCAGAAAGCTTTTTGCTACTGCATTAATGCTGATGAACAGCATATTCACCCAAAACAGTGCATTCCACACCGATGCATCGGGTTCGCTGATTGCCAGAAACAGGATATATACTGTGCAGGCAATGTAGAGAACAATGCCATAAAAGGTGTACTGCTGCCTTACTTCCAGCAGCAGATCTTTTTTAAACAACGTCAGTATCTTTTTTGCAGAAACCAATGTGATCTTAGGTTTATAAATGATAACAATGACGGCAACGTGGTTCGTATTTGTCTTTTTCGCCAAGAACAACTTGTGCACCTTCGCTTGAAGTACGATAAGAATAATTCGCAATATTACCACACACCACACAGATGGCATGCAGCTTGGTGATATAATCTGCCACAGCAAGAAGATTAGGCATTTGCCCAAAAGGCTGTGCTTTGTAATCCATATCAAGCCCTGCAACAATTACCCTTGCCCCACGCAATGCCAGCTGTTCGCATACATTGGTAATCTCTGGATCAAAAAACTGTGCTTCATCAATACCAACCACTTCTACATCCTGCGCCAGCAATAAGATTTTTTGCGAATTATCAATAGGGGTGGATTGAATGGCGTTTTCATCGTGCGATACAATTTTTACATCATCATAACGTACATCAACAGCCGGTTTAAATATTTCTACTTTCAAATTGGCAATACGTGCCCGTTTTAAACGGCGGATGAGCTCTTCTGTTTTTCCACTGAACATGGAGCCACAGATCACTTCAATCCACCCTCGACGATCACCTTTTATATTCGGTTCAATAAACATTATCAATATTTTATGCCAAACTGTTTGTAACTTAACGGCAAATTTCCAATACCGCCAAAAGTAAGCACTATTCATGGAACGAATTGCTTCTCTTATTGAACAATTGCAACAGGCCCTGCAGCGAAATGCTGATGCAGCACAAATGCTGATACTTACCGATATGCTCAGAGCCGAATTAGAACAAACTTTACAGCAAACGGAACAGCCTTCGGGTTCAAATCGAGTAGCAGTAGTTTTGCCTGCTGCAAGAATGACTGTACCTATTGAATCTGTTGCTCCTGCTGCAACTTTAACGCCGGTAACTACTACTAAGCTTACTCCTCCGGCAGTTGTGAAAGTGCAGGAAGAACCGGCAGAAAAAATTCTTGAGGTATTGCAGGTTGATGAGAAGGAAGTGGAAGCAGAATTGGAAGAGATCAGGTTGAAAGCTGAGTTCGCTAAAAAAGTGGAAGCACAACAACACCAGAATAAACCTGTTTTGTTGTTTGATGAAGAGCCCGAAGTGCCAACATTAATTCATCAGCCCAATTATACTGAGCCTAAAAAACAAACTCCATCTCCTAAAGATGTAAATGAAACAGCAGGCAGTAAGCAGTTGTCGTTAAACGATCAATTGGGTGAACATAAAACAGAAGTTGGGCATAAATTGAATGAAGGATCGTCAATTAAAGATCTGAAGAAAGCCATCGGCATTAATGATCGGTTTGTTTTTATCAATGAATTATTCCGTGGCGATGAAGTGATGTACGAACGCAGCATTAAAACCATCAATAATTTTTCTATCTATCCCGAAGCCCAATACTGGATGGAGCGTGAATTGAAAATAAAACTGGGATGGGATAATGATCGTCCTGCCACACAGGAATTCTATGCGTTGGTAAAAAGACGTTTTTCCTGAAGCCATTGAAGAATTGTAGTTGTGGCTCCGGCGTTTTCCTTTACATAGTTTTCTGTGATAGCCGATGCTGCTGAAATATCCATTTGCAGTATAACGCTTTTCAGCTCTGTTGCGTTAGTGATCGTAAAACTTCCGCCCATTTTTTTCAAATCAACGCTTTCTTTAAACTTTTCAAAGTTGGGCCCGGTAATAACAGGCTTGCCGTAAACAGCAGCTTCTAAAATATTGTGATGCCCGCTTTTGTTGAAACCACCTCCTATATAGCATACTGTTGCATATTTGTACAGGCGGGAGAGGTAGCCGATGTTATCGATAATGAGAGTGCCGTGAGTGGTGAGTGGTGAGTGGTGAGTGGAAAGCTCCGAAAATGAAATTGAATTTGGGAACAATGTTTTTAATCGATCGATGTTTTCAGCTTTGATCTCATGTGGAGCTATAATGAGTTTGTACTGCATGTTTTCTTTCATCCATTCAGCAAGTATTGTTTCATCTTCGGCCCAGGTGCTTCCTGCCACCAGTACGGGTTCTGTTCCGCAAAAAGCATCCGTAATTTCAATTGGTTTCCATTGTTCGGCCAAAGCAATTACACGATCAAAACGGGTATCGCCGGCGATGGTTGTTTTGCCGCTCAATCCAATTCCATCCAATAATTCTTTCGATGCGATATTTTGTACAAACAGATGAGAGAAGTTTTGCAGCATGTTCCGGTGAAAGCCTCCCCACCATTGAAAGAAAGGTTGCGACGGGCGGAAGATGCCCGACACAAGAATGGTTTCGATCTTTTTTTTCTTCAGTTCGGTCAGGTAATAATGCCAAAATTCATACTTCACAAAAATGGCCAGGTCCGGCTGTACAAGATCGATGAAGCTTTTTGCATTGGAAGCTCCATCCATCGGCAGGTACATTACATAATCGGCACCGTTATAATTCTTTCTTATTTCATAACCCGACGGCGAGAAAAAAGTTAATAGGATTTTGGATTTTGGGTTTTGGATTTTGATTTTTTCCAACACCGGTCTTCCTTGTTCAAACTCACCCAGAGAGGCGCAATGCATCCATACTACCTTGCTGCCCGGCTGTGGCTGCCAGTTTTGCTGTAACTGTTGTTGCCAGTTTCTCCTTCCTTCAACCCATTTTTGGGCTTTTGGGTTACGGGTGGCGGCAAGGGTAACAGCAGATTGATAAAGCAGGCGGAATATGTTGTAAAAGAAGATCACGGGCACAAATCTAAGCGGAAAGCATTTGGTGAGAAAAACTTAACGCTTTCTGCCTGTGTTTCAAAGGCCAAACGCCTTTTTTGCCGTACTTTCGCCACCGTTTAAACAAGCTTATTTATGCGGCCTATACAGATGGTTGATCTTAAGCAGCAATACCTTGCAATTAAGCAGGAAGTGGACGCTGCGATTCTCGATGTCCTTAACAGTTCAGCTTTTATTAATGGCAAACCCGTGCAGGATCTGGCTGCAGACCTGAGCCAATACCTTGGGGTAAAGCATACCATTCCCTGTGCGAACGGTACCGATGCGTTGCAGATTGCCATGATGGCGCTGAACCTCCAACCGGGCGATGAAGTGATTACTGCTTCGTTTACGTACATCGCAACAGTTGAAGTGGTGGCATTGCTCCGTTTAAAACCGGTGTTCGTGGAAGTTGATCCAAAAACTTTTTGCATTGATCCGGAAGCGATCCGTAAGGCGATCACACCTAAAACAAAAGCAATTGTTCCCGTTCATTTGTATGGCCATACTGCTAATATGGATGAGATTATGAAAATTGCTGCAGAGCACAACCTGTATGTGATTGAAGATAACGCACAAGCCATTGGTGCCGACTATACGTTTCCTGATGGAACAAAAAAGAAAACGGGCTCGATTGGAACAATTGGTTGCACCTCATTCTTCCCTTCAAAAAACTTAGGTTGTTATGGTGATGGTGGTGCGATGTTTACCAATGATGATGCGTTGGCTGAGCAATTGAAGATGGTGGCGAACCACGGACAGAAAGTACGTTACTACCATGAAGTGGTGGGTTGCAACTCACGTCTCGATACGGTGCAGGCAGCGGTATTAAAAATCAAACTGAAAAAGCTGGACGAATACATTGCAGCACGCCGCAAGGCTGCTGATTATTATGATGCTGCATTTGCAGGGCATAAATATATCACAACTCCTTATCGTGCGTCTTACAGCAATCATGTGTTTCATCAATACACATTAACGCTCGATGGTTTTGAAAATGTTGCTGAAGTAAGAAATGGATTGAATGCTTTTTTAGCGGAGCAGAAAATTCCATCGATGATTTACTACCCCGTACCTGCGCATCGTCAGCAAATGTTTGCATCCTTCGGTGGTGCAGATTACAACTTGCCAATTACTGATTGGTTAACTGATCGGGTGATTTCTTTGCCGATGCATACAGAACTGGAAGAAGAGCAATTGCAGTTGATCACAAGTAAAGTGTTGGAATATCTTAATACAAAATCATAAACAGAAATTAACAGATGAAAATCGCAGTCGTAGGAACAGGTTATGTAGGTCTTGTAACAGGAACTTGTTTTGCAGAAACAGGTAACCAGGTAACCTGTGTTGATATTGACAAAAACAAAGTAGATAAATTATCGAACGGGCAGATTACGATCTATGAACCCGGTTTGGAAAAAATATTTCTCCGCAACCTGAAAGAAGGTCGCTTGCATTTTACCACCAACCTTGCAGAAGGTGTAAAAGATGCAACGATTGTATTTCTTGCGTTACCAACACCTCCCGGTGAAGATGGCAGTGCCGATCTGAAATACATTTTAGGTGTGGCGGATGATCTCGGAAAAATTTTGACCGATTACAAAGTAATTGTAGATAAGAGCACCGTGCCGGTTGGTACGGCTGATAAAGTGCAGGCGGCTATTGCAAAGAACTACAAAGGAGAATTTGCAGTAGTAAGTAATCCTGAATTTTTGCGTGAAGGTGTAGCGGTAGATGATTTTATGAAGCCTGATCGTGTAGTGGTTGGTACAAGTGATGAACGTGCAAAAAAGATCATGACCGATCTGTATGCACCATTTGTACGTAGCGGCAATCCTGTAATTTTTATGGATGAGAAAAGCGCTGAGCTAACAAAATATGCAGCCAACTCTTTCTTAGCGGTGAAGATTTCGTTTATGAATGAAATTGCACGTTTGTGCGAACGTTTAGGTGCAGACGTTGACATGGTGCGTAAAGGAATTGGCAGTGATGAACGTATTGGTAAACGTTTCATCTTCCCGGGTATTGGTTACGGCGGAAGTTGTTTCCCCAAAGATGTGCAGGCGTTGGTGAAATCATCCAGCGAAGTGAATTATGATTTTGAAATACTGAATGCGGTGATGAAGGTGAACGAAGAACAGAAATTGTTCCTCATGCCAAAGATCAATGCTTACTTCAAGAACGATTTGAAAGGAAAGCGTTTTGCATTATGGGGCTTGGCATTTAAGCCAAACACCGATGATATTCGTGAAGCGCCGGCTTTATACATGATCGATGCATTAACAGAAGCTGGAGCTACTGTGCATGCGTATGATCCTGAAGCAATGCCAAACGTGAAACAGATCGTTGGTGATAAAATTGATTTTGCAGAAAGTCAGTACGATGCATTGGAAAATGCAGATGCATTGATCATAGCAACAGAGTGGAGCGAATTCCGTA
>NZ_CAMLGT010000245.1 GCF_946479605.1 uncultured Lacibacter sp. | reverse complement strand
CGATCTTATTTGCATACACAAAATGAAATGTACTGTTGCTGATGTTGACTGGTATTTGTGTGCTGATGTTGCCAATGCTCCCCAGGCTTTCAGCAAAAATATTACTGATGTTTGTGCTGTACCAACCTGCCTGCGAAATATCAAACAGGCGGATACATCTTCCGGCAATATTACCGCCATCAATGGTATAACTGCCTGCCTGCGCTTTGCCATACTTGCCGGCAACGTATAACGTATGAATGCTGCCCCAGCTGTAAATACCACGGATCACATTTCCTTTTTCCTGCGCCTGTCCTGTGGCAAAACCAACTTTGCCATTGCCACAGCGGATGTTTTCAAACAAAAGAATATCTGCATTCACCGTTTTACCATTGGGGCTGATGGAGTAGTTGATGGTAAAGTTGCCAATGTTCATATCATGTACTTTAATACCGGTTGATCCGCTGCTGTTGCGGCTGCCATCATAATCAATCACAAGACCTGCGTAGTTAGGACTGCATTTTCCATTCACATCATTGAATTGATCAAACGGAAGATTGTAATAAACAGAATCAGCATTACCCGGTGCTTTAAACTGACCCAGGATGGTGAGGTGATCAATTTCGCTTCCTTTGTTGAGTTGTAAACCCAATGCAAAACCATCTGTTGCTGTGTATTGCAGTGTGGTGCCGCTGCCACTGTCCCAAAACGATGATTCGCCATAAATGTGAATGGTGCAGCCACCATATTGTTCTTTATACAAACTGGCAACAGTAAGCGGTTTGCTGAACGCATACACTCCACGTGGAATAAAAAAGTTGCGAAGCACATTACTGTTTGCTAAAACTGTATTGATGCCTTTCTGTAATACCCCGGCATTATCTTTTACAGTTCCTGCACCAAACCATTTTGCACTGAACACATTGTTATACGTTCCTTCAGGCGATACCGTAAGTGTACTGTCAAATATCCATTGTGTATAAGCGGCATCAATAATGCCGCCTTTAATGGTTCCTGTTCCGCTGATCTTTCCTTTGCTGCCGAATTTCAGAATGGCTCCTTTTGGAATGTTCCAGGTAGTGTTAATGGTGGTGTCTTTATTGATGAAGATGTCCTGCGCTTTTGTTACAGATGTGCAGACAGTAAAACAAAGAAAGAAAAAAACAGATCGTATCATGTGTGCCGGTTGTTTCATAAAGGATGATGTAATGCATGTAAAAGTAAGGAAGGGAATGTTAAAAGGTACAAGGTGCAAGGGACAAGGCACAAGGCACAAGGTACAAGGTGCGGGCAACCGGCAAACAATCATCAGAACTCTTTCTGGCTCAGATATCTGACCGTTTGCAGCAACTTGAACAGCGATCTTTAACGCTCTGCTAACAGCATGTTTTCGTAACTTATGATAGCTAAAAAGTGGGTTATGAAAACGAAAACACTCTTACTTTTATTTATCATCGCCGGTTCTCTTGCGCAGGCGCAGAAATACAACGGTCAACCACAGATCACAAGGGAAGAACAGTTGAATGAACAATATTGTACCGGCTTGTTTAAAACAACACATGGTATTGTTTTCGATTTTGAAGATGATGTTACGGCAAGAGGGTTTACCAATATACTTTACTGGTTGCAGGGGCGTGTGGCCGGTTTACAGGTTTATACTTCACGGGCAGGCAACGCAGTGCCGGTTATCCGTAACCAACCTGCAACCGTGTTTCTTGATGAAATGCCTGTTCAGCTTTCAACCGTTAACATGCTTTCTGTTGCAGATATCGCCATGATCAAGATCATTAAACAACCATTTGGCGGTAACCTGTTGTATGGAAGTGGCGGAGCCGTTGCCATTTATACATTCAGGGGAGAGGAAGAGGAGTGATCCCTTTTTTTCCGGCACAGGTTTTCCTGCCTGTTATCTTTCTTTACTTAAAACGGAATATTATTTTAATAAGAGCACAGTTCCTTTTTGATAACCGGGTTTGCTTCCTGTTAACTGATACCAGCATTGCCATATAAACATTGTATTGCCGGTTACTTCTGCACCTTTTACTTTTCCATCCCATCCTTTAGCCGGATCATTTGTTTTAAACACAAGCGTTCCCCACCGGTCATACACCTGGAATGTATAGCTTATCGGTTGTCCCTGCAGGATGGGTTTAAATGTTTCGTTCAGGTTATTTCTGTCGGGAGTAAATGCAGTAGGTACATACACATTGCAATTACCTTCTTCTATCTGAACATCATCCGTAAATGAGCCACAGGTATTACTGATGGTGAGGCTGTACAGGCCGGCGCCGGTAACAAGCAGGGTGTCGGCTGCAGAACCATTACTCCATTGGAGGTTGTTGCCGTTTGTTTGTGGTGCATGTAAAATCAATTGTTGTCCTTTGCATAAAAGCGCATCGGCCCCCAATGTAAATACAGGAACAGAATCGTAAGTGATAAGAACAGTATCTTTTCCTAAACAACCCGCAACATTTACTGTAACGGAATAAGTACCTGTCTTGCTTACCGTAATTTCAGGTGTGGTGGCTCCGGTACTCCATAAATATGTTGCAGCATTGGTGAATGCTGAAAGTTGTTTACTGTCGCCGTTGCATAACTGCTCATCATTACCAAGCGAAACAACAGGTGCCGGATTTACTGTCAGGCGAATCGTATCTGTAACAGTGCCGCCGTTGTTAGTAACCTCAACCCAATACACGCCGGTTTGCTTTGCAATGATGCGGTCTGTTGTTGCACCCGTGCTCCAGCGGTACTGTGCATTTGTATTGGTGGCAATAAGCAGTAAACTATCGCCCTGGCAAATGCTTGTGTCTGCACCAAGATCTACTGTGGGCGGTTCCGGTATTTTTGCTGCCATGCGTAATACGGTTGCAAGGTTTGCAGTTGTATTTGTTACAGTCAGATCGGGAAACAGATCACCATCAACGTCACCAATTGCAACACCTATCAGTGTTTCGCCATTTGCAGCACCGGCATAATCAAATTTTGTTGCAAAGGAAATAACACCTGCTGTGCTGGTGTTTTTATACACCGTTACTTTTCCTGTATTAACGTTGGCAACTGCCATATCAGGCTTTCCATCGCCATCAAGATCGCCCACGGCCACATCCAATGGTCCTCCGGGAATAAAGTAGAGGGGATTTGCAAAACGGATATTTCCCGGGCTGCTGATGTTTCGGAAAACATGAACACCGCCTCCTCCAAAAAGAACAGATGCAAGAATATCTTTTTTACCATCGCCATCTATATCTGCAATAGTGATCTGCTCGCCTCTTCCTCCAATGGCTAATGCAGTTTGTGAACTGAAGTTGATGGTGCCTGGTGTACTGTTGTTAAGAAACAGGTTGATGGAAGCTGTAACATGATTACACACAGCCAGGTCGGGTTTCAGATCGCCATCAAGATCGGCAGCAAAAACACTCCGTGGATATTCCCCTGTTCTGTAGGATACAGCCGTTTCAAACGACAGGCTGCCGGCAGTACCATTATTCCTGCTGACAGAAACGGTACCAAAACCGGTATTGTTTGAAAAGTCGATCTGCTTGTTGTTGTCGGCAGTTGCAATATCTGTTTTTCCATCACCATCAAAATCGGCTCCGTAAATACCACGTGGGTAAGTAACAATTGATGAAAGCGGCACATCCATACGTGGGGCAAGCGTTAACACAGAAGAAGTACTTGTGTTGAGGAAAACGGAAAAGTAGTTAATGATATTTGTGAGCACAATATCCTGTTTTCCATCGCTGTTCACATCAATGATTTTAATACCCTCCGGGTTGGGGCCGGTGGCAAGTACAAGAGGCGCATTAAACGTAACGGTGCCGGGTACGCTGCTGTTGATAAACACAGAAATATTGTTTGATGAAAAGTTGGAGACCACCATATCGGGCTTGCCGTCGTTATTTAAATCTCCCCTTGCTACAAGTGCAGGGCCTGTGCCGGTTGCAAAGCTTGTTTTGGTAACAAATGAAACATCGGTTAACGTTTCGCCTGTAATAATGGTAAAAAATGAAGTAGAGAATGCTGTAAATCCATTGCTTGTTACCGAAAGCCGGCCATACGTGGCACCAACCGGAACCAATACCCTGAGTGTGGTGGCCGTAGCTGATTGTACTGTTGCTTTGGCTGCGCCAAACATGACGGTATTATTAGCAGGAAGGGGGCTGAAGCCAGTTCCGGTAATGGTTACCGTTGCTGATGCCGGGGCCGCAGCAGGTGAAAACCCTGTAATAACGGGTTGGGCTGTTATGTTGCTGAAACAGCAAAAGACTATTACAAAACAAATGATGTGTTTAAAAGCAGTCAGCAAAGGGGTATTCATTCCGGGTAATACTGTTATGGCGGAAAGTTAGGCACTTTTTAACAGAACAAACCGGGGGATCGTTACAGGCTTTCGCTTTTGTGCTGCAATACCAAACGGTAAGCTATAAGCAGCGGACCTGTTACCCGAAAAACCGTTAAAACACGGTTGTTTTCCGTGCTGCATCTTATTTTCTTTGCCTTATAAGGTTCAGGGTTTCTACGTCGTTTCTACGTCAGTTGACGCAGAAACAACGTAGAAAGCGTATGAGAAGTACGAAGCTATCACCCAACACAACGACCTATGGCTAAACAGATCACTTCTTTTGTAAAAGGACGCATTGGTAACCTGGTATTTTACCAGTTAGGCAGTCAGCACATCAGCAGGAGCCTGCCTGCACATGTACAGCAAACCGGGGCCATGAAAAGCCGCAGCCGCAATTTTGGTGTGGCGGCAGCAGCTGGCCGCATCCTCCGCAGTTACTGGCAGGAACTGCTGCCCAACCCGAAAGATAAAAACATGCAGAGCCGTTTTTCCGGTGCTGTTGCAAAATGGCTGGGGCAGCATGATGTACTGCAACTGCCCCCGCAGGACAACCTGCCTTTTGTAAACGGCTTTTCTTTTACAGCAGAAACCAACCTGGCCGAACGTTTACGGGTGCCCCTTACCGTTACAAAAAGCCCGGCGGGTTTAACCATTGCAATACCTGCTTTTGTGCCCACGCAAAGTATGGCAGCACCTGCACATACTGCAAGCGTGGAATTGCTGTTTGCCGCTGCGGCCTGCGGGCTGGCACAGAAAGAGTACCGGGGCGGCATGATGGCGCAGATGCAGATTGCTTATACCAACGATCTGCAGGCTGCACAGCAGTTTGCGTTAAACGTACCCTTTACAACAGGCAGCTTGCTGGTAACGGCGGCGGCTATGCGCTATACACTTGCAAACGGAACCGTGGACAGCAGGCCTGCGTTTTTACCGGCGGGTGTGGTGGATGCAAGATGGGGGTGAGTGGACTGTGAAGTTTATGAAAACACGAAAGAGAAAAGGCACAGTTATAACCGTGTGCAAACGTTTATGAAGCATTTGCACACAGTTATTGGTGTTGGTGGATTGTACTAACAACAATACAAAATGTATAACACTAAAATATTGATATACAGGCTTTGTTATTTGCGGGATGTTGCGTATTATAGCGCAAATACAAGCGTTGTACGCTACTTTAAGTTTAATCTTCAAAATGTTTTCAAAAAGAACAAAGCCATCTTCCGACACTATTCAAGACACCGAACTCGGGACACTTTCTTTTGCTGACTATGGCGACAAAGGCAGCTATTCTTGCAGGTTGACACTTGCTAATTCATCAAAGAATGTTGAAGTATTTTTTGACACAACTTCAAGGGAGTATTTGCCGACAGAAAAGCAAAGGCAGTTTTTG
>NZ_CAMLGT010000244.1 GCF_946479605.1 uncultured Lacibacter sp. | reverse complement strand
GATCAGTTTACCTCCATCCTTCACACCTTTCGCTGTACCTGTAAATTTCAAAGGAATAGTAGCTACTACTTTTTTATCATCAACAAGTTCCAGCAGATCAACATGTGCCAATGCGTCTGATACTTTGTCGAACTGAAGATCCTTCAAAATAGTTCTGTAGCTTTTACCATTTACTTTTACTTCAGCAACCTGGAAATCGGGTGTGTAAACCAACGGCTTGAATGCCTTGGCAGAAGCGTAGAAATTAACTTCCTCTGAGCCTCCGTAAATTACACCAGGCACCATTTCCTGAGAGCGAAGTTGACGGGCGGCTTTCTTCCCGTTTTCGGTCCTCAAGTGACCCTCGATAGTAATTGTCTTCATTGTTTTATCTGATTTAAAAATTTACTTCTTTGCCGTTTATTTATTCCTGCGCTGTGCATGCATAAACAAACTGGTGATGCTCTTATTTTCAAAAGCGTTGCGAAGTGCCACAGCAAACAGATCGGCTACGCTTAATACTTTGATCTTGCTGCTTTCCTGTTGCAAAGGAATCGTATCACACACCACCAATTCTTCCAGCACACTGTTATTAATATTCTCGTATGCTTTGCCACTCAACACGGGGTGTGTAATTAACGCCCTTACACTTCTTGCACCTTTTTCTTTTAAAAGAGCTGCCGACTTAACCAGTGTACCACCAGTGTCACAGATATCATCAATCAACACCACATCTCTGTCTGTAACATCACCAATCACCACCATGCTTGCTATCTCATTTGCCCGTTTTCTGTGTTTATCACAGATCACCATTTCGGCTTCAAAATAGCTGGCAATTTCCCTGATCCTGTTGGCACTACCCACATCGGGGGCCGCAAAGGTAAGGTTTTCCAGCTTTAAACTCTCAATATAAGGGATGAAAATTGACGATGATTCCAGGTGATCCACAGGTATATCAAAATAACCCTGGATCTGGGCAGCGTGAAGGTCCATGGTAATGATCCTGTCGGCACCTGCTGCTTCCAGCATGTTGGCAATCAGTTTTGACCCAATGGCCACACGGGGCTTGTCTTTTCTATCCTGGCGGGCATAGCCGTAATACGGGATAACCGGAATCACTTTGTAGGCCGATGCACGCTTAGCAGCATCAATCATCAACAGCAACTCAAGAATGTTTTCAGCCGGGGCAAAGGTCCCCTGGATGAGGAAAACAATATCGCCACGGATGCTCTCCTGGAACATGGGCTGAATTTCGCCATCGCTGAATTTTTGTGTAATACTTTGACCTAAGGGAATACCAAATTTGGCTGCAATTTTCTCGGCAAGGTACTTCGATGCTGTGCCGGAAAATATCTTGGCAGAAGGGTTCATTGAACTATCAGTTTGTAAAGGGGTGAAATGTGCGGCGAAGATAAGTGCTTCAATGAAACTTTAACGGAAACAATTCACACTGCTTTTACACAATAAAAAATCCCGTCATAAATAACGGGATTTGGGCGGTTGTCCAACTTTTGAAATAATTTAAAAGCATCCGCCCGGTCTTTTTCGGTACCTGTATACTCAATAACTATATTTTGCTCAATTGATCTGTACAAGGGTAACCAGCTTTTGCTCTTCGGCTGGTGGAGCTTCTTCAGCTGTTTCCGGCACAGTGGTTCCCGTTTTTACCACCTGCACACCCATCGACATAACAAAGATGGCTGAGAATAACAGGTTGCCCACAATAATAAACAGAAAGACAGATGACCGAAGTTTGGTCCCGCTTGATGAAGGATGAAGGTGCATACAAAAATGGTTTATTCTGGATGATTGGATAAGTGAATTTAAGATGTTAAATTGGAACATGCAAGACACCAAAACTTCCATTAAACAATGGGCTGTTGATGACAGACCTCGTGAAAAGCTCTTATTGAAGGGCGCAGATGCACTTAGCAATTCTGAATTAATTGCCATTTTAATCGGCTCCGGAACCTCTAAAAAATCAGCAGTTGATGTGGCTAAAGAACTGTTAACCAGATCAAAAGACGACATCAATGAATTGGCAAAACTCACACTCAAAGAATTGATGAAGACGAGTGGAATTGGCGAAGCCAGAGCTGTAACAATTGCTGCTGCCATGGAATTGGGCCGCAGACGTAAAGCCGTAGAATCACTGAAAAAAAGCGTAAAAACGAGCGCCGATATTGCGGCATTTTTCCAGGCACAGCTGCAGGATAAGCTGCACGAAGTGTTTGCAGTCGCCTATTTGAACAGGGCAAACAAGATCAATCACCTGGAAGTGATCAGCGAAGGCGGCATTACCGGTACAGTTGCAGACCCACGCATTATTTTAAAGAAAGCACTGGAGTATAATGCAGTGAATATTGTGCTGTGCCACAACCACCCAAGCGGCAGTTTAAAACCCAGCCGTGCCGATGAAATGCTGACTCGGAAAATAAAAGAAGCTGCTATTTTACTTGATATGAATGTGATTGATCACATTATTGTTAGCGAAGATGGTTACTATAGTTTTGCAGATGAAGGTATCCTTTAACTATTAATCAGTTACGCACTTTCGTTAAAATAAAAAAGAAAGCCTGCTTTACTTAAAAAGCAGGCTTTTCTATTCTTGAACCTCTGAGATTAAAACGGAAGATCATCAGCCACATCACCACCAATCGGGGCTTCATTCATGGGTTGAGATGGGGCACTGTAACCACCACCCTGCTGTTGATAACCACCACCGCTGTTTCCACCTTCGCCACGGCTGCCCAGAAGCTGAACAGTCAGTACACGAAGCGATAAGGAAGCACCTGTTTTTCCATCCTGTGTCTGGTAGGTGCGTACCTCAGGTGCACCTTCTACATATACCTGTGTTCCTTTTTTCAAGTAAGGGGCAATACCTGTACGGTCGCTCCAATAAGCGCAATCAACCCAAATTGTTTTTTCACGTTGTGCGCCGGTACTGTCTTTAAATTTTTCTGTGTGAGCAACGGTGAAATTCATCACGTTCTTTCCATTCACTGTGTTGGTAACACAATCCCTTCCCAGATTTCCAATTACCTGTAACTTGATCATAGCTTATTTTTTAGTGCGTAATAATTTGTCGAGCGGGCAAAGTAGGTATTTTTTCAGCATATCCACTAACAACTATTAAGATTTTATTCCACAGTTTACCGCCTTCGTCTTCAACCGCTGTTTTCCTGTAATTTTGCATCTTGTCTTTGTAAAAAAGCAAGGAAACAATTTTTATCATGAGCCGTAAAGGAAAAGTTTTAGTAGCAATGAGTGGCGGTATCGACAGTACCGTTACGGCTCTCATGTTGCACCATGAGGGTTACGAAGTAGTGGGCATCACCATGAAAACATGGGATTATGCCAGCAGCGGAACAGGTGCAAAGGGCAAGAAGGAAACCGGCTGTTGCAACCTCGATAGTTTTAATGATGCAAGAGCAGCTGCAGTGCAACATGGCTTCCCCCATTATATTCTTGACATACGGGATGAGTTTGGTGATTTTGTGATCAACAATTTTGTGGACGAATATCTGGCAGGCCGCACACCTAACCCCTGCGTGTTGTGTAATACACATATTAAGTGGCGTGCTTTGCTGAAGCGTGCTGATGCTATGAATTGCGATTACATCGCTACCGGGCATTATGCAAAAGTTCACCAGCACGACAATGGCCGTTATTTCATCAGCAAAGGAATTGATGAAACAAAAGACCAGAGTTATGTCTTGTGGGGACTGGAACAGGACCTTTTGAGCCGCACCTTATTACCCTTAGGTGGTTACCGCAAAACAGAGATCCGTCAAATGGCACTCGATTATGGCTACCCCGAACTGGCAAAGAAAGCAGAGAGTTATGAAATTTGTTTTGTGCCCGATAATGATTACCGTGGTTTCCTCAAACGCCGTGTTGATGGATTAGAAGAAAAAGTATACGGTGGCAATTTTGTTGATAAAACCGGTAAGGTTCTTGGTCAGCATAAAGGCTATCCTTTCTATACCATCGGTCAGCGCAAAGGGTTGGATATTACTTTCGGTAAGCCTGTTTTTGTAACGGAGATTGTTCCGGAAACCAATACGGTTGTATTAGGTGATGAAGAAGACCTCAACAAACAGGAAATGCAGGTGGGCAAGATCAACCTGTTGAAATACGACAGCCTTACGCCGGGCATGGAAGCGATTACCAAGATCCGTTACAAGGATAAAGGAACATTAAGCAACCTCTACCCGAATGCCGACGGTACGGTGAATGTTCGCTTTTATGAAGAAGCCAAAGGAATTGCCCCAGGCCAGAGTGCCGTGTTTTATGAGGGTGACGAAGTAATTGGCGGCGGCATTATTATGCGGAAACCGGTTGTTTAAAACAATGATTTCAACATAATTACGTTATAAGGTACGTTCTGCGTGCCTTTTTTTATGCAGCGTAGTTCCGGTATTAACGCTCTTAAGAGCATGCAAAACCCAAAATCATTAACTAACTTAGCTATGTGTGAAGGATGATGATAAATGACCGCTTAACAAAACACCCTGCAGTTTATCATCGGCATTTTGCACAGCCAATAACTAACGAAAAATATTGAAATGAACTTCAACGGAATTCTGCCCGAACTCTTTCGCAAACCTTTCCTGCTTGCCTGCACCCTGCTTCTTTTGCTGAACAGCTGCAAACGCACCGAAACACTCGAAACACTTACAATTGACGAATTAGTTCCACTAACCGTGGGGAAATACATTACATACCGTCTCGATTCGCTTGTGTTTACCAATGCCGGTAAAGCAGAAGAAATACACCGCTACCAGGTGAAACATGTTGTTGACAGAGAATCGACCGATAACCTTGGTCGCCCAGCATGGGTGATTGCCACTTATCTTAACGACTCTGTTGCTTCGGGCCAGTGGGTTCAGAATGGTACCTACACAATTACCAAAGTGGATAAACGCCTTGAAGTAAACGAACATAACCTGCGCATGATCAAACTGAACCTTCCAGTGCGTGAAGGATTTGTATGGAGAGGAAATACCCACCTGCCCGATCATCCTTATTCACCTGAATTTCCACTTGGTATTGATGAGAGTATGGACTTGTGGGAGTATCGCTATGAAAATATCAATGCGAGTGAAACCATCGGTACTACCCAGTTGACAGATGTTACCACTGTATTTCATATTGACGAATCGGAAAATGTACCAATGAAAACAGATACCTCTTTTGCATCACGTGAATTATCCGTTGAGAAATATGCAAAAAATATCGGGCTTGTTTTCCGTGAGTTTCAATTGTGGGAAAATCAGCCAAGAAAAACCACATCCGGTCAAACCTCATCATACGATCCGGTACGCATTGGCTTTGGTGTAAAAATGTGGATGATCGCTAAAAATTAACCGGCTACAGCTGTTTCATGAAATGTGCAGGCTATTTACTGGGTTTTCTTTTCCTGTTGTTTTCAGCTATTGAAAGCAATGCCCAGCGAACAAAGCATGTGATTTTCTTTACTGACAAAAATGAAACGTCTTTTTCTTTAGCCCAGCCTTCTTCTTATTTATCGCAACGTGCTGTTGAACGCAGAACGAAATACAATATTCCTGTTGACAGCACCGACCTGCCTGTTATTGACCGTTATGTTGACAGCGTTCGGCTATCCGGCAGTGTTACTATTCTTGGCCGCCTGCGCTGGATGAATGCGGTACTGATACAAACCAGCGATGCAGCTGCTTTAAACAAAATCAACAGTTTTTCGTTTGTGAAAAGAAGGGACAGTA